>DASYBP010000708.1:0-3093 GCA_036500715.1 Rhodopila sp. | reverse complement strand
CAGCGGCATGACGATATGCATGCCGTCCCCCGGCAACATCCCGGACATGAAATGCGCGGAGTCCTGGAATGCAGCGGTGTCCGAGGCCAGCACGATGTCCGACAGTAACGGAATTTCGCAATGCCGCCAAGCCGGGCCGTTAATCGCCGCGATGACCGGCACCTCGATGTTCAGCAGGTTCATCAACAGGGCGCGGCCTTCCCAGTGCACTCGATCGTAGGCGTTGGCGGTCAGGCCCTGGGCAAGCGATCGAGTCCCGGTGGTGGCGCGGACGCCCGACCATTCGTCACCCGTTCCGGTCAGGATCACTACCCGGTTCTCTCGGTCGCGCGCGACATCGGCGAAGGCGTCGGGCAATTCGCCATGCGGACCAAGCCCCCAGCGCAGCGGACCATCGTCGGTGTGAAACCGCAGCTCCAGAATGCCGTTCTCACGCCGCATGTGGATACACGCGTATTTTGAAGCATACCTGTCGAACTGGCTCATCACGATGTCTCCCGAGGGTTCAGGGCACCGTCAAAAAATGGACCCGCGTCGCGGTGCTGCGTAGAATGCTGTCGTTTGGCTCACCGACCAATCGGCTGTGACACGCTTGAACGCGCTCCACGGCTCCCAACCACGTTTCAGGGCGTCGTCGTCGCAAATGATGCTGCCGATCCCATCTGGCGACCTGAGGCATTCTTGTTCCCTCCTCATTGTTCGCCTGGCCTCGCCCCCGGGCGGCTCTGGCGACTAGTTTAGGCCCTGGCTCGGCGATCTCAAACCCCACCCGCGCGAACCGAACCCACGGATCCGTCGTAGGCTCATTTCGAAAGCTAAGACAGGACCAACCAATCTGCAGGCATGGTTTACCAGCGAGGAGTGCATGATTGTGCTGCCGGCGGGGGTAATCTTCCGACGGACGCTTATCTAGTCGACCCTCAACCGGCAGAGCTCGACGTCGCTTGTGCTGGTGCTGGCCAGTCGTGACCAGACGCGGTGCATGATAGACGCCCGCGAAGATGATCGCTCCGCGCCCACAGCGGTCGTGCAACCAGAGCCGACCGTCTCTCCAGCGGCGGACATCGTGGATCGACCAACGATTGACATCAATTCCGAAAGCGGATGGGGCCGGGTCAGGCGCAGGCGTTCCCGCAACAAGAGTCCGGTTCGGACTGGCCAATCGCCCGCACGCCGGGCGAGATCCACTGGCGAAATTGCGTGAAGATGACCTGCATGGTCCCATGGAGCGCCGCATACGATGCGTCACCCGGGTCGTACCGCGGAACCCCGCGACAGGTCAGATACTTGAAGATGCCCGCTACTGTCGCCGATCAACGGCGCAGATTCGCCACGACACCGTTGAAAAAGCCCGTCAAAGCATCGCCCGCAATAACACCGCCCGCGAACACTTCCATCTCGCCTTGGGCCGGCGCGGCGCGCAAACGCCCATAGATCAGTCGCGCGGCGACGCCCACCAGCACAGCCCAGCCGGCTATGGGGAACAGGATCAGCATGCCGGTCGCGAACAGCACGCCCATCTGCCGCTTTGGGCCGCCCAGGAATTGCAGCAGCGCACCGGGGATGGCCCAGATCAGCAACTGCCAAGCCACGCCCGGTGTCGCCCCCGCCTTGATCGTCGCGACATAAACCCTTGCTCTGGCGCAACCAGGCCTGCGGCGAAATAGCCTCTGTTAGGACACCAGGACCACGATACCGACCACCACGAAGGCGAACATAGCGGCGAAGTATTGCTGCAACCGGCCATCGGCCTCGAACTTCGCATCAGTCCCGTGGCCGCGCAGCATGAAACCGGCCTTCAGGTCATAGCCCATGTCGGCGAAGGCGGGGCCGGTCGCCGCCGAGAACCCGACCAGCAGCGCAAGCGCCGTCGGCGGAAAGCCCAGCAGCATCCCAACAATCAGCGTAATCAGCGCGACCGCGAAAGCGGGGAACCAGCCGGAATGCATGGCGGCGAGGCCAACGATCAGTTCATGCATCAGCGCGGCGAAGGCGGCATAGGCGACAAAGGCCAGCAGTGCGCCAAACAACAATTCGTTGATCAGTCCGCCGCCCAGGGCAATCAGCACGGCGACGATGAGATAGGCCACGGCGCCCAGGCCGAGCGCTGCACCCTGGGTGCGCGCGGTGCCACTGGTCGCGGCGCGATCACCCACCATGACGAAGGCGACCTGCACCAGCGCGACGACGCCCGCACCGATCATCAGCCCGTGCGGGATATAGGCCTTGGCGATATCGCCGCCCGCGATCAGGCCGGAGAAAAGCTGTGACGAGTAGCCTCGGAGCAGCAAGCCGACGCCGAACATTACCAGCGCCCAGACATTGCCGATGAACGCCACGCCGAAGGCCGACATCGGGATGCTGAGCAGGCCGCTGCCGATGATCCCCACGAGCACGCCGCCACCCAGCACCAGCAGGCGTCGCCCGCCCGCATCGCCGGCGCGGATGGCTTGCGCCGCCGCGACGCCGGGCGGCCAGGCACCCTCGGCCGGGAAGGCGCGCGAGCCGAACAGCCGATACAGCATCGTTGCGTCCACCAGCATCGCCAGCGCGACGCCGCCCAGCAGCGGCAGCACAAGATCCGGCCGCCCCATCAGGAAGGGAAGCCCGATCGGCAGCAGCAGGCTGTTGCCCGCGCCAAAAGTGGCGGCGGAGATCGCGCTCTGCGCCAAATTCTGCACGTGAATCGAGCGGTAGTGGGCGAAGGCGCGTAGCGGCACATGCGCAAGCGCCATCGCGATCAGCGCCCCGACGATCGAGGTGTTCGCGGTCACCCCCAGCGTTACCAGAAGCTGCATGCCGATGATCGCGCCGATTACGCACAGCAGGGCGATCAAGATCAGCGTCAGCGGGTCAAAGATCGTCGGATGCGGTCCGGCACGGGCATCGGCGGCGCGTCCGAAAGGTCAGTTCGAGCATCCATGTCGCTTACGCCGCCGCGTCGGCCAGGGCGGATTGAGCAAGTTCCACGCCATAGATGTCGCGAGCCGCGGCCGCGCTGATCCGGCCGTCCCGTACATCGGCCGCCACGCGTTCGGCCGGGCGCTGGCGTGGATCACCAAAGCCGGCACCGCCGGCGAACACGATCTCCGC
>DASYBP010000707.1:0-7647 GCA_036500715.1 Rhodopila sp. | reverse complement strand
CGCGATCGACGTGTCAGAGGCTGTCTGGGACAAGATCCTTGACATCAACGCCAAGGGCGTCTGGCTGGGTATGCGTGCGGTACTACCGGGCATGCTGCAGCGTCGAAAGGGTAAAATCTGCAATGTCGCCTCGACGGCGGCGCATATAGGCCTGCGGGATGCTGCCGCCTACTGCGCCTCAAAGGGCGCGGTTCTCGCGTTGACACGCCAGGCCGGCGTGCAATACGCGCCGTTCAATGTGCAGATCAATTCGGTATCACCCGGCACAACGATGACCGGTCTGCAGCGAGACGTAACGGAGACTCAGCGGAGCGTGTTTCGCACTCTGACGCCAATTGACCGGTTCGCGGAACCGGGGGAAGTCGCGGCCGCGATCCTGTTTCTCTGTTCCTCAGGCTCATCATTTATCACAGCAAGCGATCTCAGCGTCGATGGCGGCATGGTCGCGCTGTAGTGGCCGGCTCAGCCGAGGCATTCGCGCAAAGCCGCCAGCCGTTCGGCCGCCTGCCGGCGCGCGGCGAGTGCCGCATCCATGCCGACCGGAGCGAAACTCACCTTGGTGTTCGGCTGCATCTGGCCGATCAGGTCCATGTCCGCGGAGATCACCGTACCGATCATGAAATAGCCGCCACCCGAGACCGCATCCCGGTGCAGCACGATCGGTTCGGTACCGCCCGGCACCTGGATCGAACCGTAGGGGTAACAACTATCGACGATGTTCGATGGATCCGAGCCCGCGCCGAATGGCTGCGTACGGGGAACGAATTCCAGCGGACGGCCGCCACGGAAACGGTAGCCGATGCGATCGGCCTCGGTGGCGACGCGCCAGGTATCCGCGAAGAATGCATCCAGTGTCGGTTTGGTGACCCGGAAATCATACAGGCCAGGCAGCACCCGCAGCACGGGACTCGCGGAGGAAACAAGACGTTGCGCCTCCGCTACGCTACGGAACTCCCTCAAAGCATGTTTCGGCGTCCCGACCGGCAATACATCGCCGACACGCACGGGCCGGCCCTCGAAACCCCCCAGGGCACCCAAGGCGTACGTCGAACGTGATCCCAGCACGACCGGCACATCGATCCCGCCGGCCACGGCGATATAGGCACGGGCGCCTCGTCGCAGAAAGTCGAAGCTCAGCACTTGGCCCGGCTTCACCTCGAACGATGTCCACGTGCCGTGCGGCGTGCCGTCAACCTTCGGCGGCAGTTCGGCGCCGGTGACAGCGACGACCGCATCCTGGGTAAAGCGCAGCTCCGGACCCTGGAACGTAGCCTCCAGTACCGCGTCGCCCTCGTCGTTGCCGACCAGCAGATTGGCCGCTCGCAACGCGTAACGATCCATCCCGCCGGACTCCGGGATGCCGAGATGGTAGTAACCCGGCCGGCCAAGATCCTGCACCGATGTCGACAGGCCCGGCTTGATCACTTCAATCGGCATCGAGGGCCTCCACGAGCTTGGCGGCGCTGGCCGCCGGATCGGCGTGGAACGTATCGAGCGAGAAGGTGACAGGCCGCGTGCGCGGCTGGTAGCGGCCTTCCTCGACCTCCCGCACCGTCGTGTCGTACTCGTCGCGCCCGATCGAGCGGAACTTCACGATATCGCCCGCGTTGAACAGGATCATAAAGTCCCGCAGGTAGGATATGGACTGTTTCGGGTCATAGATCGGCAGCGGCGTGATGCCGAACATCTGGTAGCCGCCGGCGCCGCGCACCGAGTAGATACAGCCCAGGCAGCCGCCGTGGCCGACTGTCAGCCGCGGGGTGTCGGTGCGGGGACGCAGGTACTTCGGCACCTCGATCTGCTTCGCACGCTCCACCATCTGATACAGCCAGGGCAGGCCGGCGACGAAACCCACCATGCTGACGAACCATGGCGACACTGCGTGCGCGGCGATCAGTTGGTCGACCGAGCTGTAGCCGTTGATCGTCGCGGCGTACTCGAGATCGGTCATCTCAGGTGCCTGGTGGCGTTCACGGAAACGCATCAGCGTCTCGTGCGTCCAAGGGTCGTTGTAAAAGACCGGCACGTCGATAATCCGCGTGCTCAGGACGTGATCGCCGCGCTCCGTGGCTTGCTCGAGCAGCTCGAGTTCTTTGCGCAAGGCGTCGGGGGCGATCACGTCAGGGTCGAACTTAACCTGAAACGAAGCATTGGCGGGGCAGACCTCTGTTATCCCGCGAATGCCGCTGTCCCGGACGGCTTTTGCCAGCGAGAGCGCGCGAAAGCAGGCGTCGAGCGACATTTCCTCGTTCAATTCGACGAAGATGTGCTCGTCGCCGCCGAAGCTCATGCGTGTCGTCATGCGCGACCTGTTTCAGTGTGGGTCAAGGGGGTTTGCGCCAGCCACGCCTCCAGCCAGCCGGTATGGACGTTGTGTTGGGCGATGTCCGGATGTTCGGCCAGTTCTCGGTGCAGCGGAATTGTGGTCGGGATGCCGTCGATTGCCAGTTCGCCAAGCGCCCCGCGGAGGCGGGCCAGCGCCTGGTCGCGGGTGTCGTCCCATACGATCAGCTTGCCAAGCAACGAGTCGTAGAAGGGCGGTACGGTATAACCAGGATACAGCATCGTGTCGAAGCGCACGCCTGGCCCGCCGGGTACGGCGAACCCGTGGACCAGCCCGGGCGCCGGTTGGAAGCCGCGTACCGGGTCTTCGGCGTTGATCCGGCATTGGATGGAATGGCCCCTCAGGGTGATATCTTGCTGCGTAAAAGGCAGCTTTCCGCCATCAGCGATGCAGAGCATCGCCCGCATCAGGTCGATCCCGGTGATCATTTCGGTAACCGGATGCTCAACCTGGATGCGGGTGTTCATTTCGATGAAGAAAAACTCGCCGGTAGCCTCGTCCAGCAGGTATTCCAGCGTGCCGGCACCGCAATAGCCGACCATCTCGGCCAGGCGTACCGCGGAGGCGCACAGGTTGGCACGCGATTCTGCAGTCAGGCACGCGGCGGGCGCTTCTTCCCATAGTTTCTGGCGGCGGCGCTGCAACGAGCACTCGCGCTCGAAGAGGTGCACGGCGTGATCGCCGTCGCCCAGTACCTGGACCTCGATATGACGGGCACGCGGCAGGAAGCGTTCCAGATAGACAGTATCGTCGCCGAACGCGGCCCTCGCCTCGTTCCGCGCCTCGGCCAAAAGCCGCTCCAGCGCATCCGCGTCGGCGGCCACACGGATGCCCCGCCCGCCGCCGCCAGCGGCAGCCTTGATCATCACCGGAAAGCCAATTTCGTGCGCGAGCGATGCGGTCGTCTCGTATCCGCCGTGCGCGCCGGGTAGGATGGGCACCCCGGCCCGCGATGCCACTTCGCGCGCCCTGGCCTTGTTGCCCATCAGGCGGATAGTCTCGGCGCGGGGCCCGACAAAGACGATGCCCGCCCGTTCAACCGCTTCGGCGAAGTCGGCGTTTTCCGACAGGAAGCCGTAACCGGGGTGGACGGCGTCGGCTTTGGCGGTCAGCGCGGCCCGCAGCATCGCCGCCTGGTTCAGGTACGATTTCGCGGCGTGGGCCGGGCCGACCCCCACGACCTCGTCGGCAAGACGCGCGGCCAGCATGTCACGATCGGCGGCGGAGACGGCTTGAATGGTGGTAATGCCAAGCTCCCGCGCCGCGCGGATGATGCGCACGGCGATCTCGCCTCGGTTGGCGATGAGAAGCCGGCGCAAACGTCAGACCTCCAATTCGTACAGCGGCTCGCCGGCCATAACCGGATCCTCATTCTCGACCAGGAAACGCAGAATCTTTCCGGCTTCATCGGCGACAACCTGGGTGAAGGTCTTCATCACCTCGATCAGGCCGACGGCATCGCCGACCGTCACCGCGTCGCCATCGTTCTTGAACGGCGGCTGGTCGGGCGCAGGACGGCGATAGAAAGTGCCGGGCAAAGGCGCGTGTATCGTCTTCGTTGCCATCGAATTCTGTTTGCTCCGCCTGGTTCAGTCCTTCCAATATGCCACGGCACGCTTCTGGAACATCTCTCTGAATTGCGCAGTCGAGCGTTCCTGCACCGCCCCTGAACCCCAGTCGAGAATGACGCCATACTGGCGCACAACATCCAGTCGGTCGAGATCACCGGCCCGGTAAAGCCGTGCGACCTCGTCGGGCGGCGTCACCAACCAGTCGCGCCGCCGCGCGCGGATCTGCGCGCGCTCCCGCTCCGTGGCGGCATGGTCAACGGAGTACTCGGCGAGATCGGCGTCGATGACCCGCAGCACCACGCCGTAGTCCTTGCGGGCGCGCGCAATCGAGACATAGTCGTCGGCGACGTCGTCGCGCACCCGATCGGGATCGCGTTCCAGCGGGTCACCGTAGCCGCCACCGCCGGCGGTGGGACGCGAGAACACATCTCCGCTGGCCAAAGGCAGGTCGGAGAAAACCGAACCCAGCCATTGGTCCTGATCTGATCCGGCGCGCCGCAGGCTCAAGCCGTGGGGCATCGAGGGGAGGCCGCCGTTGATCCCCCAGACGATGGCGCGCTCGCGATCGCAGATGTAGGAGATCACCGTGCGATCGGCCTCCTTTAAGGTGGTGGTCTTGCGAACGCCGGCGCCGCCGCGCCACTTGCCGGGCCCGGCGGAGTCCGTCAGGACCTGGAACTCGTTGGTCAGAATCGGCGACACGCGTTCCTGGCCCTCGACCGGCTGGGACTGCAACCCGGTGCCGAAGCAGGCGGTGGTGACGTTGCAGCCGTCGCGGCCGTTGCGCCCGCCCCAGCCGCCAGGAAGCCAGTCATAGAACATGAAGATGGGCTTGGCGTCGGAACGCAGGTCGCGCCCGCCGGTCAGCAGATATTCCAGGTTGAAGGCGCAAGCGATCGCGCGGTCCGGCATGATCTTCGACCAGATTTCGTAGATCGAGTTCATGATCTTCTCGAACGGCATCAAAAAGCCCGTCACGGCGATGGGCCAGCGCGCGTTGACGACTGTGTCCTCCGGCGCGATCACCTCGATTGGGCGGTAAAAGCCCGAGTTCAACGGCAGGTCCGGGAAGAAGGTCTTCATGCCCGCGACAACGGCCGAGAACGTAGTACCGAACCCGGAGTTGTACAGCGAGCCGATGCAAGGGTGGCTGCCGGTGAAATCATAGATGACGCGGTCGCCCGCGATCGTCAGCTTCACCCGGATCGGGATCATGCCTTCCTCGCCGGCCGGATCGCGGTCGATAAAGTCCTGGGTTTCCCAGGAACCGTCGGGAAGGGCCACCAGGCGCTGGCGCAGAGCACGTTCCACGTAGTCCTGCACGTCGGCGAAGCCGCTGAGGACGGTGTCTTTGCCGTATTTGCCCACCAGGCGAAGGATTTCGCGTTCGGCAACCCGTGTGGCCTCGGCCTGGGATTGCATATCGCCGATGATCGAAGCCGGGTCGCGGGTGTTGGACGCGATCAGGTGAGCCACGTCGCGGCGGAACGTGCCGCCGTCCCACAGCCGCACCGGGGTGATCCGGATGCCTTCGCGGAACATCTCCTTGGCGGCCACGTCGAACGATCCAGGCACACTGCCGCCGACATCGGACCAATGGCCGTTGGACTGCGAGAACGCGATTGGTCTGTCATCGACGAAGATCGGGCGGATAAGCCGCACGTCGGGGAAATGGGTTCCGCCGGCATAGGGGTCGTTGATGGCATAGACGTCGCCGGGCTTCATCTCGCCGTCGAAGAAACGAATCACGTCCTTACACGTGTAGTGCAGGGTGCCGACGTGGACCGCGATATCGGCGTTGCCCTGGGCGATCGAATCGCCGTTGATGTCGTTCAGGGCGTTGGAGAAATCCCGATTGTAGATCACGAACGAATAGCACGTCCGCAAAATCTGCTCGGCCATCTGGTCAACCGTGGTGATGAAGGCGTTCTTCAGCACCTCGAAGGTGACGGGATCGAGCGCGAAACCTTGTTGCATGGTCATGCTCAGCCACCCACGCGCATGACGATGTTGAGGAAGCGGTCCACTTTGGCGGAGACGCCCGGCGGAACGACCGTGGTCGAATCGAGCTGCTCAACGATCGCCGGTCCGGCAAGGCTGGCGCCGGCGGACAGATCATCCCGGAGATAGACCGGCGTCGCAACCGAGCGTTCGCCTTCGAACCATACCGAGCGGTGCCGCAACGGTGGCGGCATACGGTCGGTTTCGGCGTGCTCGCGGAAGGCGGCTTTCGGCACGATGCCGACGGCGCGCAAATTCAGCCGATACAGATCGACAGGCGCATCGTCGCGGCGAAAGTTGTATTCGCGCTCGTGCTGCACATGGAATCCGGCGATGATGTCGGCGATCTGCCCAATCGGCTGAGCGACCGGAACGGCGAGCGAGCGCCACTGACCACGGTACATCATGTCGATACTGCGCTCCATCACCACGTCCAGGTCGCTGACGCCTTCGTGGCGCATGCGTTCCCAGGCTTCGTTTTCAAGGGCGGCGAATTCCGTTTCGATCACCGCCGGGTCGGCGTCGCTGGCCGGCACGATATAGCTGGCCGCAAGATCGTGCTGCACATCGACCAGCAGGCAGCCCAGAGCCGAGGTCACGCCCGGACTTGGCGGCACGATCACGGTGGGAATGGAAAGCTCGCGCGCCAACGCCGCGCCGTGCAGCGGCCCGGCGCCGCCGAACGCGACGAGCGCGAAATCACGCGGATCATGACCGCGGCTGATCGAAATCAGCCTGACAGCGTCAGCCATGTTGGCATCGGCGACCTGCAGAATTGCTTGCGCCGCTTCATGAACATCCATTCCCAACGGCGTCGCCACATCGCGCCGAACGGCCGCTTCCGCCAGCGCCGGATCGAGCCGCACTCTGCCGCCCGCCAGGCCAGCCCCGAGCCGGCCCAGGACAACGTGCGCGTCGGTGTTGGTGGGCGCTTGGTTGCCGCGGCCGTAGCAAGCAGGTCCGGGGTCGGCCCCTGCGGATTGCGGCCCGTTGTGCAGCGATCCGGCATCATCGATCCAGGCAAGCGACCCGCCGCCGGCGCCGATGGTGAGGACCTCGATCGAGGGGAAGCGGATTGGATAGCCGAACTCGATGAACCACTCCTTGGTGACGCGCGACCGGCCCTCCCACGCCAGGGAGACGTCGCAACTGGTGCCACCCATGTCGAGGCCGATGGAATTGGCATAGCCGCACTGCATTGCGATGTGGCGGCTGGCGATGGCGCCGGCGGCGATGCCGGAGCCGGCCAGGCGGGCGGCGAAGTTGGTGGCTCCTTTCGCCGTCATCACGCCGCCGCCGCTGTGCAGCAGCAGCAGATCGCTGCGGTAGCCGCCCTCGGCGAGACGGTCGCTGAGCCGGCCTGTGTATGCGCCGACGACTGGGGTCAATACGGCGTTGACGACGGTGGTGGAGAAACGCTCGTGCTCGAAGATCTCCGGCAAGACCTCGGCGCTGGTGGTGATCGGTGTGTCGGGCAGTTCCTCTTCCAGGATTGCCTTCATGCGGCGCTCGTTGGCGCCGTTCATGAAGGCGTTCATGAAGCATATCGCGACCGCGGCGACACCGCGCTTGCGCAAGATCCGGCCGACGTTTCGGGCGGCGGCTTCGTCGAGGGGAGTGACGATGCGGCCGGTGGCGTCGATGCGTTCGCGAACCGTCAGGCGGTCACGACGCGGGACGTACGGCCGAACGACGTCCTTATAGGTGTCCCAGAGATCTTCCTTGTTGGCA
>DASYBP010000706.1:0-4072 GCA_036500715.1 Rhodopila sp. | reverse complement strand
AACGCCTCCTGCGCCGCTTCCCGCATCATTCGCGTGGTGACCCGGATTATGCCGAGGAAGGCGAGATGGCGGCCGGTGATCTGCGCAACGCCCAATGCGGCCATCGCCGCGATTGCGGCGATCCCGGCGGTTCTGCCGGCATGGCGGTCTGGATCGCTGACGGCGTCGACCAGATGGCCAGCGAACAGCGGTAGAGTCAGGTCGGCCGCTGTCGATAACAGGATCGCGCCGATGGTGGCGGCAACCATGGCGGGCTGTCGCCGCCACAGGCCGGCGATGTAGCCGAAAACGGTCTGAAACGACCTTCCGGATGAATGGGTCACGACGTCAGCGGCGGCCGTTGCCGGCATGCCGATCCCCTGGAAGCACCGCGGTCAGGCGGCGTTATGGAACAGTCTGGGAATGAGGCGCCCGGGGCGCCGAAGGCTTCGCTCTAGGTGCGGGGGGCGGCCCAGAGCGGCGTGAGTCCGGGGTCCTCGGCCGGGGACGGAAACGTCTGAACGATCGACATGCACGTCTCCCTCAGCACGAGTGAACTCGCTAACTACTTGCACACTATTGCGCGAAGGGGCAAGTACTTTCTGCATTACAGAATTGTGTTGGATCTTCCGGGTCTTCAATCCCCGCAGGGCGCATGGCGGATTACGTGGCATTACTTCGCGCGCTGAATGTCGGCGGGCGACGCGTGGTGGCGATCCGGGAGCTTCAGCCGCTGTGCGTCGCGCTGGGGCTGCGCGACGTGCGAACCTACATTCAAAGCGGCCACGTGCGCACCGTGGCGAAACTGGTTGCGTTGGCGGAAGCGCCGCGCGGGGCTAAACCGGCATCGCCCGGTTCTGATGCCGTCGGCCGATCCAGGCGGTGGATTCGCTGTGGCCGGCGACGACGCGGACACCTTCGTCCAGGCGCTCGAAGATGTTTTCCGGCGTGCAGCCTTCCAGGAAGGCAATCCGGTTGCGCCGGCACGCGGCGAAGACCTTGTCCCGCGCCGCCTGCATGACTGGCGGATAGGGATCACGGAGCAGCTTTACCGATCCGAGCGACAGGCTGAGGTCTCCGGGCCCCATCTCGGCGAAGCCCAGGCCGGGCACGGCGCAGATGGCGTCGGCGTTGGCGATGCCCTCGGGACTTTCCAGCTTCACCCCCAGCAGCAGTTCGCCGGACGGGTTCAGCGGCCAGGGGTCGCAGCGGTCCATGTATTCGTCGGGGCTGATGCCCCACACCGGAGCCGCCGTGGTTTCCGAGCCTCGGCCGCGCGTGCCGGTGCCGAGAAACCCCTGCCCCGCGGGAGGCCGGATGGCGCCCTCGAGGCGTGCCCTGGGGGACGGCAGCGCCGGATCGACGCCGAGGAGATGGTGCGGATAACGGCAGGCCTCGATGAAGGCGCGCACAGCCTCGACGGTTTCGGCCTGGCAGAGCAGGATACCGTGGACGCCGCGTCCGAGGATTTGCCGGAACTGCCAGGCGTTGAAGCGGACGTTCGCCTCGTCGGTGCCGTTGACCGGCGCCTCGACGATAACCGCCGGGGTGGGGTGGCCGGACCGGGTGGGGCCGCCGTCTGCCAGGCCACGCATATATTCGGCGAGGCCGGTCATGTCGAATGACCCGTGCTCCATGCCGACGTTCATGTAGTCGGCCCAGGTGCCGGCGTCCTGGCGGCCTTGCTCGAAGGTCAATACGTGGCCGCTGTGCGGGCCGTCATAATAAATCGCCTGCCCCTGGGCCAGCAGTTCGATGGCGCGGTTGATCCGGTGTGCCATGTCGGTCCCTCCGATCCCTAGTATCGCGCATCATCGAAGCGCGATAGGTCGGACTTTGTTCGAAGTGGCCGATTCACGCGGAAACCGTGCTCGGACACTAGTCTGCCCCGGTCACCCGCATGGCGAAAGAGCGTTGCGGCTGATACATGGCGCGGCTATGACGACAAAGCGTTCCGATCGCACCGTTGAACTGCTGCTGCGCCTTTGGCGGGAGCACGTCATTCACCACAAGGCGCGGCTGATCGCTGTCGTTGGGCTGACGCTGCTGATGGCGGGGACCACGGCACTGTATCCGGTGGTCATCAACCACGCTTTCGACATGTTCACCAACCACGACCGACGCATTCTGTATCAGATTCCGGTGCTGGTCGTCGCTGTCACCGGGGTGAAGGCGCTGGCGCAGTATTTCCAGAATGTGCAGGTCCAGCAGGTCGTTCTGCTGGTCATCCGGGAGCTGCAGGGGCGGATGTTCGCGCATCTGACCCGCGCCGACCTGGCGCGCATGGAACGCGAGGCTCCGGCGCAGCTTGCGGCGCATTTCACCACGGATGCGGCCACGATCCGCGAGGCGCTGACGCGGGCGGTCAATGGTGTGGCGGATGTGGTCACGGTGATCGGGCTGGTGGGCAGCATGATCTACCTGAACTGGCTGCTGTCGTTGATTGCCGCGGCGATGTATCCGCTGGCGATCATGCCGATCGAGCGGATCGGGCGGCGCGTCCGCAAGGCCTCCGGCGGGATGCAGGAACGGGTGGGCGAGACCGCCGCGCTGCTGAACGAGAGTTTTGCGCAGGCTCGGACAGTTCGCGCCTATCGCCTGGAGGCCAACGAGTCGCGCCGGGCGGATGCCGCCTTCGCCCAGCTTTATAAATCGTTGCTGCGGATGGCGAAAAGCCGGTCTCGGGTCGATCCGGTGCTGGAGGTCCTGGGCGGCCTGGCCGTCGCGGCGGTGATCGGGTTCGAGGGCTGGCGAGCGGCGGTCGGCGACCATGCGCTGGGCGATTTTACCGGCTTTGTCGCGGCCCTGCTGATCGCCGCGAGGCCACTGCGTGCGCTGGGGTCATTGAACGCGGCGCTGCAGGAGGGGCTGGCGGGGATGGTGCGCGTCTTCAGGGTCATCGACGAACAGCCGACGATCAAAGATGCGCCCGACGCGGTTCCGTTGCCGGCAGGCCCCGGCCATGTGGTGTTCGACAATGTCTGCTTCGCCTACCCGGACGGCCGCAAAGGCTTGCGGGGGCTGTCGTTCGAGGCGCTGGCCGGCACCACGGTCGCGCTAGTGGGTCCGTCGGGCGGTGGCAAATCCACCGCGCTGGCGATGATCCTGCGGCTGCAGGATGCCGCGTCGGGCGTTGTGCGGATTGATGGCACCGATGTGCGGGCGGTCACCCTGGCCAGCTTGCGGGACAGCATCGCCTATGTAGGCCAGGACGCAATGCTGTTCGATGACACGGTGGCGGCGAACATCGCCATGGGCCGTCCGGATGCCGCGCGTGCCGAGATCGAGGCCGCGGCCGAGGCTGCCGCCGCCGCCGGGTTTATCACTACCCTGCCGCTGGGCTACGAAACGGTGGTGGGACCGGGCGGTCAGCGGCTGTCGGGCGGTCAGCGGCAGCGGGTCTCGCTGGCGCGGGCGCTGCTGCGTGATCCGCGGATCCTGTTGCTGGACGAGGCGACCAGCGCTCTGGACACCGAAAGTGAGGCAGCCGTGCAGGCGGCTCTGGCGACCTTGCGGAAGGGCCGCACCACCATCGTGATCGCTCACCGGCTTTCGACCGTACGGGACGCGGATCTTGTGGTTGCGCTCGCGGAGGGGCGGACGGAGGAGCGCGGGACGCATGCGCAGTTGATGGCGGCAGATGGGTTGTATGCGCGGCTGGTGCGAAGCCAGAGTTTGCTTGCGGTTTAGGCCTGAAG
This sequence comes from Rhodopila sp., assembly GCA_036500715.1. Lineage (GTDB taxonomy): Bacteria > Pseudomonadota > Alphaproteobacteria > Acetobacterales > Acetobacteraceae > Rhodopila. The sequence goes on along the minus strand of DASYBP010000706.1, from coordinate 395 downwards.
GAGGCGTTGCGGGAACCACCCTGCAGAAAGGGGGGTGTGCGGGCGACCGCGGCGCCAGCCAGGGGAAGGCTTCTCCCCCCTCCAGGACTCCGGCTTTGCGTATCGACGTAGTTCCGACCCTTCAGAAAAGGCGGAGGTCCGTTCGGATCGGAGCGAGCAAACGTTTAGATCGCGAGCGGGTGCTGCAACGGCGTCGTCTGCCGTTCCTCTCTCACACGAAAGCTTCCTGCCGGCAGCGGGCGTAGCAGCTCATTTTCGGCGACCGCGCCGTCGAGCCAATCGAGGCATTGCCCGCGCCTCAGCACCGCCATCTGTCGATCGTGGTAGAGAGCGACATCCTCGTTCGCCTCGACCGTCAGGATCGCGTATGCCTCGGGCCAGTCCGGTTTCGCGGG
>DASYBP010000705.1:0-11540 GCA_036500715.1 Rhodopila sp. | reverse complement strand
CAGCCATTTTTCCTGGGCGGCTTTTTTCTCACATCCAGCGGCCATTTTTTTCGCGACGTCCAGGGTGAGCGTCGGCTTGGTTTCAACGGCCATGGCGGCCGAACCGCCCAGCACCGCGCCAAGGGCCGCAACGGCTATGGCGTTAAGTATTCGGGTCGATTTCATCTGCGTTTCTCCGAATGAGGTTATAATGCGAGTTCAGATTGACATCGAACAATTGTCGGACGACGCGCCTTTCGGGATTTTTTAGTTGCTGTGGGTCCAGCAAAGCTTTAACAGAATTTCTGGCGCTTGCAATCGCCACTTCACGGCGCCGGATAATGAAATCGTGGTGACACCGCCGCTCTCGCGCCCGTTCCGGGCGACGCCGGGCCGTGCTGCTGCGCCGATTGCCGCCAGGCAGATCGGCGACGAACCCGCGCCGTAATCCGGCGACGAACCCGCACCGTAATGTGCGGTCTTCGAGGATGGCTGGGCAGCCCTCTGCTCCTCAGCTAACGTGAGCCGCCAGCAACGGTCGGATGGGGAGCAAAGAATATGAGTTCAGCGATCGATCGCTTACTGACTGATCCAGTCGAGAGCGGCAAAATTCCAGGCGTGGTCGGTCTGGTCGCGAATGATTCGCGCATCATCTACCAGGGCGCGTTTGGCCGGCGGGCGGTCGATCGGCCCGACCCGATGACACTGGACAGCGTGTTCCGCATCGCATCGATGACCAAGGCGATCACCGCGGCGGCAGCCATGCAGTTGATCGAGGCCGGGCGCATCGGGCTGGAACAGCCAGTCGGTGAGATCCTGCCGTTCGCCCGCGATGTGCAGGTGCTGGATGGCTTCGACGATGCCGGCAAGCCGCGCCTGCGGGCGCCCGCTGGGGCCGTCACAGTGCGGCACCTGCTGACGCACACGTCGGGCTATGGCTATGACATCTTCAACCCCGACCTCGGCCGCTATGTGCAAATGGCGGATCTGCCCAGCATCGTCACCTGCCGGCATGATTCGCTGAAAGTGCCGCTGCTGTTCGATCCCGGCACGCGGTGGGAATATGGCATCGGGATCGACCTCGCCGGCCGGATTGTCGAGACGGTCAGCGGCCAGGATCTGGAAGCGTATTTTCAGCAGCACATCTTTGGCCCGTTGCGGATGACCGACAGCAGTTTCCGACCGGGTGCGGCGATGCACGCGCGCATGGTCGGCACCCATGCCAGGGCGCAGGATGGCAAGCCGATGCCGATCGACTTCGAGTTCCCACAGGACGCGGAATTCCTGATGGGTGGCGGCGGGCTGTATTCGACAGCCGCCGATTACCTGGCGTTTTGCCGTATGCTGCTGGCGGGTGGCACGCTAGACGGCCGTCAGGTGCTGAAGCCGGCGACGGTGAAGCTGATGGGCGAGAACCATATCGGCGCCATTGACGTGCCGATCCTGAAGAGCAGCAACCCGCAGATGGCGCTCGAGGTCGAGTTCTTCCCCGGTATCGTGAAGAAGTGGGGGCTGAGCTTCCTGATCAACATGGCTGATGTGCCGGGCGGCCGCGCGGCCGGCAGCCTCGCCTGGGCGGGCGTGCACAACACGTTCTTCTGGATCGATCCTGCCTCTCGGCTGACGGCGGTGCTGATGATGCAGTTGCTGCCGGCTAACGATCCGGCGGTGCTGGAGACGCTGACCGGCTTCGAGGCGGCGGTGTACAGCGCGGTTCGCGGTTAGCGAGTCGCCGGCGGTTCGGCACCGCGGCGGGCGGCGAGCCCGGCGGCGAGCTGCATGGCGGCGATCAGGCTGGTCGGGTCGGCGATGCCCTTGCCGGCGATGTCGAACGCGGTGCCGTGGTCCGGCGAGGTGCGTACGATCGGCAGGCCGAGTGTGACGTTGACGCCGTGGTCCATATCCAGCGTCTTCAGCGGGATCAGCGCCTGGTCGTGGTACATACAGATCGCGACATCGTAGCGCGTGCGGGCGGTGGGGGTGAACATGGTGTCGGGCGGCCAGGGGCCGGCGACGTCGAGGCCATCGGCTCTAAGGGTGTCGATGGCGGGTTGGATCAGGATGGTTTCCTCGCTGCCCAGGGCGCCTTGCTCGCCGGCGTGCGGGTTGAGGCCGGCGATCGCCAGTCGCGGCGCGGCGATACCGAAGTCACGGCGGAGCGCAGTGGCGGTGGTGCGCGATGCGACGACAATCATCTCGGTGCTCAACATGGCGATGGAGTCGCGCAGGGACGCGTGCACCGTCACCGGGACGACGCGCAGCCGGGGGCTGGCGAGCATCATGATCTGCTGGCCGGTGGCTCCGGTCAGGGCGGCGAGGAACTCGGTATGGCCGGGGTAGCGAAAGCCGGCCTGATACAGCGCCGCCTTGTTGATGGGGTTGGTGACGACGGCACTGGTCGCCCCGCTGAGGGTCAGTTTTGTTGCCTGCTCGATCGAGGCGATGACGGCCTTTGCGTTCCTCGGATCGGGGGCGCCGGGAGCCGGGTCGGCGGCCAGCGGGACCGGCAGGACGGGTAGCGCCTGGTCGAAGAGTTCGACCGCCTCGGGGGAAGTGGCGACCGGCTTGATCGGGACGGTCAGGCCGAGCTTCCGGGCGAGGCGTTGTAGCCGGGCGGGGTCGTCGAGGACGAGGAAGCTCGGGCCGGTGAGCCGCAGGGCGAGCCAGGTCTTGAGGGTGAGTTCGCCGCCGATGCCGGCGGGGTCGCCCATGGTCAAGGCGAGCGGGTTCATGGGCGGATGGCCTCGTGGTGTTCGGCTGCGGGGGCTCTTAATGGCAGGCTCAGCGAAGGGGAATCAATCGGTTGATCGGGTTGACGGCGGCGTCGCGACCGATGGCGGCGGCCGCGTCAATAGCAACAGCGGCAGGACCACAATGGTCAAAACGAGCATCAGCTTGAAATCGTCGATATAGGCGATGATGTGGGCTTGCCGCGTGATCTGCTGGTTGAGCCTTGCGGCACCCTCAATGGAGCCTGGGTTCCAGAAGCGAGCCGCCGCTCCGGTCTGCAATGCCCGGTTGAACGGGGTGACCTCGCCGGCAATAAGCGCGTGATTGATCTGCGTGTTGGTCGCCAGCAGGGCACCGGTTACCGAAATGCCGATGGCACTGCCAAGGTTGCGCATCAGACTGTAGACCCCGGCGGCCTCGGTGCGCAGTTCCGCGGGCAGGGTCGCGAAGGTGATGAGGTTGATCGGAATTGTCAGGAAGCCCATGCTGAGGCCTTGCAGGAAGCCGACGCTGATCATGGTTGCTTCCGAGACGTCGGGGGTCCAGGCGGTCATTTCGTACAGCGCGTAGGCGCCGGTAACAAAGCCGATCGCGACCAGCAGGCGGGCGCTGAGTTGTTTGATCATACGTCCGCAAATCAGGGCGGCGAGCATCAAGCCGGCGCCCCGCGGCGCCAGCACGATACCGGCGGTGACCACGGGGTAGTCCATCAGGGTCTGCGTATAGGGGGCGAGAAGTGCCAGCGTCGCATACATGATCAGCCCCATCGTGAAGTACAGGCTGACGCCCACGACGAAATTACGGTCGACAAACAATCTTGGCGCGAGGAACGGCCGTGGCGCCAGGGAGAACTGGACGAGGAAAAGGTAGAAGCCGGTTCCGGCCAGGCAGGCTTCCAGGATGATTTCAGGGGAGGCAAACCAGTCCAGCGTTTCGCCGCGATCCAGCATGGTCTGGAAGGCGCCGATCGCGAGGCTGAGCGCGCCGAAGCCGATCCAGTCCAGCCGCGCGGAACTGCCGTGCGAGGTCTCCTTCAGGAAGGTCAACAATCCGAATGCCGTTACGGCACCGAACGGGACATTGATGTAGAAGACCCAGCGCCAACTGTGGTTCTCGGTCAGCCAGCCGCCCAGGATGGGGCCGAAGATCGGACCGATCATGACGCCCATGGTCCACAGCGCCATCGCGCTGCCGCGCTGCTCCGGCGGGTAGATATCGTACATCACCGACTGCGACAGCGGCACCAGGGCGGCGCCGAACATGCCTTGCAGGACGCGGAAGATGACGATCTCGCCCAGGGATTGCGCGAGGCCGCACAGCACCGAAGCGACGGTGAAGCCCAGGACCGCTGTCGCGAACAGGCGGGTGCGGCCGAAGCGGGCGGCGAGGAAGCCCGTGGGGGCGGTCATGATCGCGGCGGCCACGATATAGCTGGTCAGCACCCAGTTGATCTCATCCTGGCTGGCCGACATGGTGCCCTGCATGTAGGGCAGGGCGACGTTGGCGATGGTGCTGTCGAGGGACTGCATCAGGGTCGCCATGATGGTGCAGATCGTGACCACCAGGCGATTGCCCTGGGTGTGGCGAACCTCGGTGGCGGTGGTCACTCGTCCTTTTCCTGCTGCGCCGCGAGATTCTGGCAGACCCGTTCGAGCACGCGGGTGGCGATCCGGAGGTCATCGTCGGACAGGCCAACGAGGGTGGCGTTGCGGACCCGCGTCGAGGCGGCTTCGACCTGGTCGATGATCGACAGGCCGTGGCGGGTGACGGTGATGGTCTTGGCGCGGCGGTCGGCGGTTTCGCCCCGGCGCTCGATGAGACCGGCGGTCTCGAGCGCATCGAGCAGGCGCACGACGGATGAGCCATCGAGGACGAGGGAGGCGGCGAGGTCCTTTTGCCGCATCGGTTCGGGGGCGCGGGCGAGGTGGATGAGCGGGAGCCAGGTGGCCTCGGTGAGGCCGAAGGGTTGCAGGCGGCGATCGACGGCGCGGCGCCATTGGCGGGCGGCGCGGGCGATGAGGCTGGCGAAGGTATTTCGGAGGGGCGGGGGCATTGGGGTCCCGGTTAGATGGTGTATCAATGTATGGTACGTCATCTATTTGGGCAAGGGGCACGAGACGTGTCCGCCCTGACGAGTGGGTGTGAGTTTCGCGGCAACCTGACCGACTTTTTCCGTCAGGCCGGTCTGGGTCGATCTTCATCGGCGCCGGCGTGGATGGCCGGGGTGAGCCGCCGTGGTCGCGCGATGAGCGCCGGGTGAATCGGGCGCGTGGCTTCCCTCGCGGCGCCAGCCGAGACACCTTATCGGCACCTCACGCTGTCGCCGCCGCTGGGTATCAGTCAGTCTTAGCCCTGCCAGCCACTGGCCGGCAGAAGCCCATTGCGCATCAACCCGTCCGGCCGAAGCTGGTCGGCCGAAATTCCGGTTGGGTTGACCGCCTGACTCTGGGCTTCAGGCGGACGGTTTGCCGCGGCCGGTGCCACGGCTTCCCGCACCGCGTCGGGGGCGCGATCGGACCCGGCAGGCGCCGCCTGCGCCGCGCCGCCAAGAACGAGCAAGGACACGGCCGCTGCAAGAGTAATCCTCTTCGTCATAGGGATCTCCTTTTGTTCACTACGCTGTGGTCACAAGCCCATCCATACTCGCGCGACTGCGATGCCAGCGGGCGTACCGACGTTTGGGGCAATCCTTCGGAAAGCGATGTGACAAGTGTCACACGTCGACGGGAGTTTGACCGAAGCCGCTCGCGGCGACGGGCGCCCCCGAACACGGGCTTATATTACGTCAATCATGGGGGCTTCTGTTGTTGGATCTGTACAGTTCCAGCCGGTGCTTGTCCTGCCAAAGCTCAGGTCAAATGGCGGACGCGCCCCCACATCTTCTTAACCATTGTCGCCGCCAAGCGTTCCGCTCCATCGGGACGGCCCGCGGCGGCCCAGAGCGCCACCAATGCGGCACCGTAAGAAATCGCCCCGGTCAGCGACCTTATGACGGCGTCCTCGCCCAGGTTCCAGACATCCTCACCCACGCCGGGCGTCCATGCCATCCCCAGATGCCGCAGGACAACCACCATTACTATGGTTGCCACTATCGGTCTGAGAACGCGAACGGCCAATTCCGACAAAGAGACGCCGATTCGAGGTAATGTAAGCCAAAGTAGCCCCACCAGATCGACAGCGCTCGCGGCCAGGAATGCAAATGCCGAACCGAGCAGAGCAAGTTTAGGGACCAGTAGAACCAAGACAATGCATTTGACTGCGGTCGAAGCCACCCCGACGTACAGCGTGTCGCTCGGGCGGCCGATGGCATTCAGCAGGTTCGCGCAAGACTGGATAAAGATCGCCGCCGTTCCGCCGATCGCTATGATCTGCACGAGGGGCACCGCGGTTAACCAATGCTCGCCCAGGGACAATCGCACCATCGGGTCAGCGACCATTGAAATGCCTACGCCCGCCGGTAGGATCAGTACAAGGCCGAGGCCCACCGCGCTGAGAAACATGTTCTCCAGCTTCATCGACGCATTATTCAGCGACGCAAAGCCGGAAAATAACGCCCGGCCTAAAGGTTCAACGAATTCGGTTGTTGGCAGTGACCCAAGTTCGAGACCGATCGAGAACACCCCCACCTGCGTCGCGCCTAACAAGTGCCCGATCACGATGCCGTCGGCGCGTTCTCGCGCCTGATATACGATGGTCTGAGCCCACGTCCAGAGTGAGAACCCAAACATCCGCCGCCAAGCCCGTATCGTCAGGCGTGGTCGATACGGTGACATCAGATAGCTGAGAAACAAACGAACCACGCGATAGACCAAGATGCCCACGATCAATGCCCAGTATGAATGCCAGACAGCGGCGGTGGCGACTGTGGCGGCAGCGCCGACAACGCGCGACCATAGCTGCAGATCGAATTCCTTACGGAAGGCGAATTCGCGCCGAAAATCGATGACCCCGATATTTTCGAACCCACTCACCAGCGTGCCAACGGACAATGCCAACATCACCGCCGAAAGGCGCTGGTCGCCGAAGAAACTGGCCAGAGGCCAGGCGATAGCCGCAACCAACAGTGCAGTAAGAGTTCCGCGCAGGATGCCTAGGCTGAAGCCGGTGTCGTACATGCCGCGATCCAGATCCGGTGCGCGCACCAAAGCGTCTTGCATACCGATCGCCGATAGCGCATCAACCGAACCGATAAACCCGGTTGCCAGCGCGACCAGCCCGAAGTCGGCCGGCTGCAACAGGCGCACCAAGATCAGTGTGCTCAGCAAACCGATATTCCGGCTCGCCAGCCGCCAAGCCATAATCCAGCCGGCCCCCATGGCCGCCTGGCGGGAGACTGATCCGGTTGCGGGTCGGATGTCAGTCATATCGTCACCGCCCAGCTTGGGAGTAATAGTTTCCATTTGGCATCGTCTATGACCGAACAACTCCTCGAAGTTGCGATCGGCCTTCGCCTGGATAGGCCTATGTCTGATTGGGAACAGAATTCGTGAGAAAATATGGCAGGCAAGACCACCCATCTTTTGGTTGGCATTTGAGAGCCGCCCGTCTAGAAAAACCAACCTCTTTGGAGAAGGTAAGTATGGCCCTGATACCCACCCGTATTCTCGTCACTGGCGGCGCCGGATTTCTGGGTTCCCACCTGTGCGAGCGACTGCTCGCGGAAGGCAACGACGTTCTTTGCGTCGACAATTACTTCACTGGCCGCAAGCAAAACATCGCACACCTTATGGGGAGTCCGCACTTCGAAGCGATGCGCCACGATATTACCTTCCCGCTCTATGTAGAGGTTGATCAAATTTACAACCTGGCGTGCCCTGCCTCACCGATACATTATCAGTTCGATCCGGTACAGACCACAAAAACCAGCGTCATCGGTGCGATCAACATGCTGGGACTCGCCAAACGGGTGGGCGCCAAGATTTTGCAGGCCTCAACCAGCGAGGTTTATGGCGATCCGGCCGTCCATCCACAGTCGGAGGACTATCGCGGCAACGTCAATCCGCTTGGGCCGCGCGCCTGCTACGACGAAGGCAAGCGCTGCGCGGAGACACTGTTTTTCGACTACCATCGGCAGCATCGCACGCAGATCAAGGTGGCGCGCATCTTCAACACGTATGGCCCGCGCATGCACCCCAACGACGGGCGGGTGGTGTCAAACTTCATCGTTCAGGCTCTGATAGGCGAGGACATCACCCTTTACGGCGATGGCAGCCAGACCCGTGCGTTCTGTTTTGTAGACGACCTGATCGAAGGTTTTGTCCGTTTGATGGCAACCGGTTCCGACATCACCGGGCCGATCAATATCGGCAATCCGCACGAGATTCCGGTCAGCGAACTGGCGCAGCGGGTGGTCGACATAACCGGATCCTCGTCCAGAATTGTCCACCGTCCGCTGCCGCAGGACGATCCACTTCAGCGTTGTCCAGACATTACTCTGGCCAAGAACGTGCTGGGTTGGCAGCCGACCGTCGAACTCGATTCGGGCCTACGCAAGACCGCGGCTTATTTCGGGCAACTGCTGGCGGAATCGAGGGAACGCGATCGACAGGCGATCGGCGCATAGGCGTGTGAACGATTGTGTCCGATGATAGCCTAGGCACCGTCAGCGTCATCATTCCGGCCTATAATGCCGCCGCATATGTGACCCAGGCGATCGAAAGCGCGCTGGCCCAGACTTATCCTCCATCAGAGATTCTGGTGATCGACGACGGCTCCACCGACCGGACCGCGGAAATCGTTGAGCGTTCGCTGCGGCCGCCTGTCCGTCTGCTTCGGAAGGCAAACGGCGGACCCGCCGCGGCACGTAACTTTGGCGCCAGTCAGGCAAGCGGGGAATGGCTCGGGCTGCTTGACGCGGACGATGTATGGTACCCGGACAAGCTGCGTATCCAGCTTGCATACGGGTCCGACCCGGACGTCGGGATGATCCATTGCCTGCCCGATCACCGCGGCGACGCGGTCCCGCCTGAACTGACGTTCGACCGGTTGTGGCATCGCAACTGGATCCACAACTCCTCGGTGCTGATCCGGCGCAGCGCCTTCGAGGCGTGTGGCGGCTTCAATGAGGCTCGAGAACTCGTCAGCGTCGAAGATTATAATCTGTGGATCCGCGTCGCCGCTTCGCGTCGGAAAATCGTCTGTTGTCCGCATGTACTATTGCATTACACCCGCGGGATCGGAATTTCCTCGAATTCCGAGCGGTTCATGCGCGCATCGCTGTACAACGTTGACGACATCGGCGCCCGGTTGGCGTTGCCCCAAGAGATGATCAACCGAAAACGAAACGAAACCGTTGTTGAGTTCGGCCGCAAAGCGCTCTTCGAACGTGATCTCACGACAGCGCGCCGTTTACTAGGTCAGTCATTCAAGGACGAACCAAGCGCGCGCAATCTGCTGCATCTAGCGGTCGCCTCGATGCCGGCACCGGTTCTGGATATGCGACGCAACGCACGGCGTCTGCTGAAACGAGGTGATAGCGCGAGCAATGATCGCTCGTGTTCGTTCGACCCCGCGATGGCGTCCGGGCCGGCCGCGCCGGGCGACGGTATTGCCCCAAAGCGATTGACCATTCTGGGTTCCGCGCACGGCGCGCCGGCGCCTGAACAGATGCTGGATCGTCCGATGTTGGTCACAACCATCGACGCCGAGGAAGATTTTGACTGGACCCAGCCCTTCTCGCGTGCCACGACCGACGTCACCTCGATGCGGTCCCAGCATCGGGCGCACCGAATTTTCGGACGTTACGGGGTCATTCCGATATACATGGTCGATCATCCGGTCGCGTCGCAGGACGAGGGCCGCGCGCCACTGAGGGAGTTGCTGCAATCCGGTCTGTGCGAGATCGGTGCGCAATTGCATCCATGGGTGACGCCACCGTTCGTGGAACATGTCTCGGCCCGCAACAGCTACGCCGGAAATCTTCCCCCCGCGCAGGAGTTCGCAAAGATCCAGGTACTGACCGACGGACTGACCCAAGCGTTCGGCCAGTCGCCGCGGTTCTTTCGCGCCGGGCGATACGGCGTCGGTCCGAACACCGGTCGGGTGTTAAGCCATTTTGGATATGAGGCCGACAGCAGCGTCGTGCCTTGCTGGAATTTTGCTCACCAGGGCGGCCCGGATTTTCGCCGGATCAGCGCGCGACCGTACTGGATTGGCCCGGAGCGCCGCATCCTTGAATTGCCGGTCACCGCCGCGTTCGTCGGGCGCGCGAGCGCAATGCCGAGCACCATAACCGCTCGGTTTTTTGGCCGGTCCAGCAACACATTAGGGCTGCCCTACATGATGTCGCGACTGGGCCTGCTCGAGCGGATCAAATTGACTCCGGAAGGAATCACGATCCAGGAGGCTAAGCGACTGGTCGGACACATGGTTGGCATTGGACACAAGGTCTTCGTGCTGACCTACCACAGCCCCTCACTGGAGCCGGGCAACACGCCGTATGTGCGCACCGAGGCGGATTTGGGGAAGTTCTTGCGGTGGCTGGACGAATTCTACGACTATTTCACCCGTGAGGTGGGTGGCGTTTGTGCTGGATGGCGCGATGTTCGGGCGTTGCTTCAATCATTGCACTGAAGATTTGATCACTATGCGGCTGCTTTTGGCAGAACCCGGGACATCGGCACCTCATCCAAGTGGCAAGCCGAAAGATGCCCTTGCGCCACCGGGCGTAGAGCCGGCTCCTCCGATCGACAGCGATCGAAAACGAACGGGCACCGCGTGTGGAAGCGGCACCCCGACGGGGGATTGATCGGGCTAGGCACATCGCCCCTCAGGATAATCCGTTGGCGCCGAGCCATTGGATCCGTCACCGGTACCGCCGAGAGCAGGGCACGCGTGTAGGGATGGTGGGATTCGCCAAACAGTGTACGGCGATCGGCAAGTTCGACGATTTTTCCCAGGTACATGACCGCAACCCGATGGGTCAAATGCTCTACCGTCGCCAGGTCATGACTGATGAACAACAGCGCCAGCCCAAGTTCATCCTGAAGGTCAGCCAGCAGGTTGATGATCTGCGCCTTGACCGAGACATCCAGCGCTGACACCGCCTCATCGCAGATGATTAGATCCGCGCCTGGTGCCAGTGCCCGGGCGATGCCGATACGTTGGCGCTGACCACCTGAGAACTCGTGCGGAAAGCGGTTGATGGCATCGCGCGGGAGACGAACCTTGTCCATCAACGCTTCGACTTTCTCGGCCAGGTCCTTCCGGCCGCGCGCGATGCCGAAATTAATCAGTGGTTCGCCCAGGATATCGCGCACCCTCATCCTAGGATTCAGGCTGCTGAACGGATCCTGAAACACCACCTGCACCCGCCGGCGCATCGCGCGTAACTTGTGAGCCGACATGTTGTCGATGCGCTCGCCATCCAGATAGACCTCGCCGTCCGTCAGCTTGAACAGACGCAGGATCGCCTTGCCGACCGTCGACTTCCCACAGCCGGATTCGCCAACCAGCGACAGCGTCTCGCCGCGATTGATGGAAAACGATACCCCGTCGACGGCATAGACATTCGCCGTTACCTGCCCCAGCAAGCCACCGCGGATGGGAAAATGCTTCTTGAGCGCATTCACCTCCAGCAAGGGACGTTTGGCAGTCATGCCGCCACTTTCTGGCCGGCATAATGACAGGCAACGCTATGGCCCGTCGCCTTCGGCTCGATCGCTGGCGCCACGCTGCGACACAGGTCCGTTGCCATGTAGCATCGGCCCGCGAAGGCGCACCCGACAATCGGTTTGCGCAGGCTGGGTACCAGGCCGGCGATCTCTGCCAGTTTGCTCCGCCCGCCTTCATCCAGCGATGATCCCAGCTTGGGGACGGCGCCGAGCAGACCA
>DASYBP010000704.1:0-2366 GCA_036500715.1 Rhodopila sp. | reverse complement strand
CTTCGGCCTGGCTGGAGTGCTGATCCCCCTGCTGGGTTCGAAGCTGCTACCGGTCGACCGCACGGAAGTCGCGCGCCTGCGCCGCAGCGTGATTTATTTCGCGGTGCTGAACTTCGTTATCGGCTTTGGCGCGGACGCCTTCCACTCGCCGATACGCATCGACAACATGGCGCATCTTGGCGGATTTCTCTCCGGGATGTTGCTGGGGGTCCTGCTGGTGCCCAAGCTGGGAGCGGACCGCCAGCTATGGATCCGACGGCAATGGCTCGCCTTCGGCAGCGTGCTGCTGCTGGTGCTGCTGGGCGCGCACTTTGTCGCCAATCTATGGCGTGGCTGAGCCGGACGGCGATCAGGATCAGAAAAAACCGCACAAATCCGCGAATCTCTCATTCCGACCGGAGCGCCGGAAGAGAGCCAGCAAGCGATCCCTGTTCCCTAATCACTATTCCCTGCCTTTAGCGGATGGCCGTCGCGGCAAACTTCTTCACCATGGCGAGCAGCAGCTTGCGGTCGCTGTCGTTCAGGTTGGAGGAGTAGCGCCGGATCTGGGTGAGGAAGCGAAGCTCCTCGTCCGTCAGCTTTTGCGTGTTCATCTCCCGGCCCAGCGAATCCTCTGCAAAGAATTGCGCCAGCGGGAGATCGAGCGCCTGCGCAATCTTGGCAAGCGTGTCGAGTGATGGAACGGTATGCCCGTTTTCTACACGGGAGAGATAGCACCGCAGCAGGCCGGTGCGTTTTTCGATATCGCCTTGAGACAAACCCTTCTGCAGCCGGTAACCCCGGATCGTCGTTCCAATTTTCATGCGCGCCTGGCTTTCAAAGGCCCACGCCTGGCCCGGGAAACTGCTTTGGCGAGGGGCTCCATCTAGTTTTATTGGCTGCATAGTTAACATGTACGCAACGTCAAGAGCAAGAACAATTTGCAGCTTGAACCATGAATTATCCGGAGCTGCAACTTAGGAGGAATGTGTGCTTCCATAAACGTGTCACAAAGGTTACCGGGTTTAACGCATTGTTCAAGGCTTGCCGCCCAGCTCCCGGGCGAAGAAATGGAGATACCGGGATTTCGCGTCCGCCGTGTCCGCTGCGCGATAGCCGGTCTTGTTGCTGGGGTTCTCGAAGGCGTGGCCGGCATCGGGATAGATTTTTATATCCACTGACTTGCCGAGCTTCTTCAGGTCGGCGGCAAAGCTCTCTACGCTGGCCGGCGGAATGCCTTTGTCCAGGCCGCCATAGTTGCCCAGGATGGCTGCATGGATCTGGGCGAGGGAGTCGGGATCGGTGGGCGGCGGCCCGTAGTTGGCGACGACAGCCTTCAGGTTCGGGTCGGCAACCGCGAAGGCCAGCGCATAGCCACCACCCATGCACCACCCGATTGCGCCAATGCGGGTCCGATCGACATCTTTGCGCGAGCTTAAGTACGTCTCGGCCGCTTTCAGGTCGCGAATGCCGCGGTCCTGGGGCACGCCACGGCTCAGCTCATGGGCGGTCTCGGGGTCATTGGCGACCTGACCGCGATAAAGATCCACCGCCAGGGCGACGTACCCATGGGCAGCCAGGTCCGCCGCCTGCTCCTTCACCCAATCGTTGAGGCCCCACCACTCATGAATCACGATAATGGCGGGATGCTTTGCAGCGCCTCCGCCGGCAGGAATGTAGAGCAGAGCGTGCACGGTCTCCGGCCCGCTGGCGTAGGAGACGTCGACTGGTTTGGTTGAATCGGCAGCTCGGGCAGCAGGAAGCAGGAGGACGGTTGCCAGTGCCAGTAGAAGCAGGTGGATGCGAACGACGCGTACGGACATAACTTTGCCTCGCTGTTCTGGCTCGGTTGGGGAGAGAAGATCACAACAAGCCGCAACCGAGGAGTATGGCGCGTGCCCGGAGCCGCAGGCAAGTCCCGTGGCGGTGGGCAAGTCCCGTCCGCTGTAGAAGATCGCTCCCGTGAGGCTCCGCGGCCGTCGGCTATCGCCAGAACAGATTGCCGTGATGGTTACAGACCGTCACTATGCAGGCAGATCGCGGCCATCTTGAATTGAGTCCGCGCCATCGCAATCGTGGATAGTCATGTGGCGTGGCGTGCTAGAACGGGTGCCGATCGGTCCCTGGTGGAAGAGGACGAAGGACCTCTCCGGCCTGGTCTATCAAGAGCTCTTTCGCACCCGCGCCTTCACCATGGCGGCGGCCATGTCCTACTATTTTCTGCTCGCCCTCGTGCCGCTGCTGATCTTTCTTTCCGCGATGCTCGGCTATCTGCCGGTTCCCAATCTCTTCGGGCAATTGCTGGATCTGCTGGCCGTCGTGGTGCCTCCGGCAGCGATGCAGATGGTGAAGCATATCCTCGCAGGACTTCTGACCCCGCACCGCGG
>DASYBP010000703.1:0-2558 GCA_036500715.1 Rhodopila sp. | reverse complement strand
CATGGCCACGATCCGCGCGCTCCAGTTGCTTGGCGACCGCCAGGTTGCGCTGGTGGATCGCGAGGCCCCGCCGGCGCCGAGACCTGACGAAGTCCAGCTCCAGGTCCGTGTCGTCGGATTGAACCACATCGATGTGTGGGGGTTTCGCGGGATGGCCTTCGCCAAGCGGCTTTACCCTTTGACGGTCGGCGCCGAGGCGTCGTGCGAGGTCCGCGCGGTTGGCGCCAAGGTGACCAACGTCAGGCCAGGCGACCGTGTGGTCGCGTACTCCGCCTTGACCTGCGGTACTTGTTCGGCATGCGTCAAGGGCCGCGACAACCTGTGTGAGAATGTCGCCGGTGTGCGCGGTTTCCACATCGACGGTTTCGCGCAGGATCTGACGAACCATCCGGCCAGGTTGTTGGCCAAGATCCCGGACGGTGTATCCGCACAGGACGCCGCTTGCGTCGCGGTCGCTTACGGCACGGTGGAGCACATGCTGTTCGACAATGCCGGGCTCGAACCCGGCGAGTGGGTGCTGGTGCAGGCCGGTGGTTCGGGGATCGGCAGCATTGCCATCCGCATCGCCAAATCCATCGGCTGCACCGTCATCACCACCGTCGGCTCGGCGGACAAAGCGGACAAGGCCAAAGCCCTTGGCGCTGATCATATCATCAACTACCGCGAGGACCGCTTCGAGGGCGTCGTGCGCAAGCTGACCAAGAAGCGGGGCGTCGACGTGGTGTTCGAGCATACCGGTGCCGACACCTGGGCCGGATCATTGTTGTCGCTGAAACGCGGCGGACGCCTGGTGACCTGCGGCGCCACCTCTGGTCCGGCGGGAAGCCTGAACCTGATGCAGCTGTTTCAGCAGCAATACCGCATCATCGGCTCGTTTGGGGCACCGTTGTCGGCGCTGGTCCGCGGGCTGGAGCGTATCGCCTCCGGGGTCAGGCCAGTGATCGACACGGTGTACGGGCTTGGCGATTTCGCCGCCGGCGTGGATCGGCTGGCGACGCGCGACGTGTTCGGCAAGATCCTGCTCGAACTCTGATCCGGTGCGCCACCAGCTTGCGCTTTATGGCGACCGTATCCTCGGCCGCCTGGTCAAATGGCTGATCCGGCTGCTGCGCCGAACCGATCCCGATCGCGCCTCGGATTTCTGCGGCGCGTTGGCGCGGCGGATCGGGCCTTTGCTGCCGGCGCATCGCACCGGGCGGGACAATTTGCACGCGGCGTTTCCGGAGAAGGACGCAGTCTGGATCGAGGCGACCTTGCGCGACGCATGGGACAACCTGGGCCGTGTCGCGGGCGAGTACGTGCATATGGCGCGGATCTGGGACTTCGACCGGGACCGTCCGAATGCCGGGCGTATCCAGACGAACAGCCAGGCGCTGTTCGATGCGCTGCTGACCGACGGCAAGCCCGCGCTATGCTTTGCCGCGCATCTGGCCAACTGGGAGCTGCCGGCCATTGCCGCCGCGGCGCACGGTCTGCCATCCGCGGTGATCTACCGGATGCCGAACAACAAGGCGGTGGCGAAGGAAATCATCCGAATCCGAGCGCCGCTGATGGGCAGGATGATCAGGACGCGGGCGCAGGCGGCGGTGGAGATGGCAGCGGCGCTGTCGGCCGGCGAGCACCTGGGCATGGTAGTGGACCAGCATTTCTCGCGCGGCGTCGATGTCACGTTCTTCGGCCGCCGGTGCAAGGCCAACCCCGCGATCGCCCGGCTGGCGCGGGGCTTCGCCAGGGGTTCGGATTGTCCCGTGGTTGGGGTTCGGGTCGTGCGGCTGGCAGGCCACCGCTTCCGGGTCGACGGTTTCGGGCCATACGAGTTGCCGCGAACGGAAGATGGTCAGATCGACGTTCAGGCGGCGACGCAGATGATCACCACGGTCATCGAGGGCTGGGTGCGCGAACACCCCGGCCAGTATCTATGGTTTCATCGCCGCTGGCGTTGACCGCTAGAGCGTTTCCACCGTGAGTGGAAACGCTCTAGCCTCTGATTCACGAGCAATTTCATCAGCCTGAGGTCGCTTCGCGAGTCAGGCTGATATTGCTCTGGTGTCCACACTAGCGCTGCCTTGGTTTCAGCAGCGGTGCAGCGTAGACCTTTGTTGTCGGAAATATTGCCGAGGAGGCCGGTTTTGATTCGTAGGCTTTTTCTTGTGGCGCCGTTGCTGATCGCCATGTCGGCCGCCGGGCTGGCGCAACCTGCCGGCGGCGTCGTGCTGCCGCCTCTGCCGGCGCCCAATCTGCCGCCGGGCGACAAGCCATCGGACTATCTACGGGCCGCTCAGAATGCGCTGGCGGCCGGGCGCCTCGGTGAGGCCGAATCGGCGTTGGAAATGGCACAGACGCGGATACTGGACCGCTCCGTGCCGATGGGACAGACAGGCAACCCTAGCGACAATCCAACGATCGGGCAGATATCGCGGGCGCGGCAGGCTTTGGCGGCGCATGACCGGGCGGCCTGCCAGCGGGCGCTGCAAACCGCGATCGCCTCAGCGACCGCCCAGAGATTTTGACCGCCGTCCGGTGTGGCAGGATCGAGGGACAAGTTTGATGGCGTCTTT
>DASYBP010000702.1:0-10137 GCA_036500715.1 Rhodopila sp. | reverse complement strand
TATAATTGTATATTCAGAGCAGTTCGCCTACCTCGACCGCATGTTTCTCGTCGCTCTGGTGATCGTGGTCTACGCCTGCGTCAGCTATGCGGTGTTCAATCGTATCGCGTTGAAAGCGTTGGCGTGGATGCCCCGAGGAAGTACCGACGTCGTTGTCGGGTGAACGCGGGCGACGGCGCATGCGCGGCTCTCCCACGCCACCCAGCGTAAACGCCGGTCCGCCCGCGGTCGGCTAAACCGTCAAGGCGTTTTGCTCGGGTCATCCGCCGGGTTGACGTAGACGATTGCGAACGGACCGTCGCCGTGCACTTGTACGACCGACTCGGTGGTGGCCCAGGCATAGTGGTTCATTCCGGCCGGCATCGAAACGAAGCCGCCTGGCTTGAATGCGACCCCCTTGTTCGCGTCGAGCTTATCCCCCATGCCGGCGTGGAAGTTGCCGGAAATGACGGTGACGTTCTCGGTCGTCGGATGATGATGCGCCGGGATCTGATAGTTCGCGGGCATTTTGAGGCGAACCACGTACGGCGCAGCCTTGAACGGGTCGCCCGCGAGCACGGCGATCATCGCGCCTTTCGGAAAACTCGGCGGCACCGGCCCCCATTTTACCGCATCGGGTCCGGCGACCAGAGCCATCTCGGAGCTGGGGCCTTCCGCCCCCACGGCAATTGAGGTTGCGAGTGGGGCGGCGAGTAGTGCGGCGAGGACGACGATTTCGGTGCGCATTGTGTTCTCCTTGGGGTTTCCTCGAGCAACATCAGCTTGGCTCAAACCGCGAAGCGATCTCAGGTTCCTGAAATTGCTCGCGAAATATAAGTTATAGAGCATTTCCAGTCAGGATGGAAATGCTCCAAGTGCTGAAAGGCATCACCCGAACCTTGCCGGCCCTCTTGACACCCGCCGCCATGCTGACGAACACTTGTGCATACAGTAATAGACAGTTTGAACGTCAGTTGAGGTTACTGTACTGGTCCGGCGACCAAGCCAGTCTGACATACGGCGGGAAGTCGGCATGCTTTCATTGACCATCAGCCAGAACAGCGCCCAGCCGCTCGCTGATCAGATCGTCGCTGGCGTGACGCGGCAAATCCACGATCGGCACCTGCGGCCCGGCAGCAAGCTGCCGTCGATACGCGCCTTCGCCAAAACGTACAATATCAGCCGTTTCACCGTGGTCGAGGCGTACGATCGGCTGGTGGCGATGGGCCATCTGCACTCACGCCGCGGTGCCGGCTTCTACACCTCGGTCGCGCCGGCCGCCGCGATACA
Source organism: Rhodopila sp. (assembly GCA_036500715.1). Classification (GTDB taxonomy): domain Bacteria; phylum Pseudomonadota; class Alphaproteobacteria; order Acetobacterales; family Acetobacteraceae; genus Rhodopila. The sequence goes on along the minus strand of DASYBP010000702.1, from coordinate 8,868 downwards.
TCCCGCGCCATCGGACGCCCATAAGCGCAACGAGCCACTCGTCTGGCTGATCCGCCGCTTATTGGAGGCGGACGACAACACCCTGCTCGCCGGCGGCGCGTGGCTGCCGAATTCGTGGCTCGACGAAGCCGGCATCCGCCAGAGCCTCAACGTGCTCGCCCGAAAGAACGGCGCCTATCTCTTGGAATACGGAAACCCGTTCGGGTATCTGCCCTTACGCGAACACCTCTCGCTGATGCTGGCCGGGCTCGGCGTTACCGCCCATGCCGGCCAGATCGTACTGACCCAGGGCACCAGCCAGGCGCTTGAACTCGTCATCCGCTATATGCTGAAGCCCGGCGACGCGGCGCTGGTCGACGACCCAGGCTACTACGACATGTTCGGCAACCTGCGCCTGCAAGGCGTAGCGATGCTGGCGGTGCCGCGAAACGCGGACGGGCCGGACCTCGCCACTCTTGACAGGCTGGCGGCGGCGCATCGGCCAAAAGTCTATTTCACCCAATCGGTGATGCAGAACCCGACCGGAACCGACATGAGCGCGCATGTCGGGTTCAAGGTGTTGCAGGCCGCCGAACGCCACAATTTCACGATCGTCGAGGACGACATCTTCTGCGATCTGCAGGTGAAACCGACGCCGCGGCTCGCCAGGCTCGACCAGCTCAACCGTGTGATCTACGTCCGCAGTTTTTCCAAGACGCTGTCAGGCAGCCTGCGCGTCGGCTTCGTTGCCTGCCCACAGGACACCGCCAACCAGCTCGCCGACATAAAAATGCTGACCAGCATTACCACGTCGCAGTTCACCGAACGGCTGATCTATCTGATGCTGGTGGATGGGCACTATCGCAAATATCTGTCGCGCCTGCACGAGCGGCTGGGTGCGGCACGGCTCGAGGTCGTGCGCGCCTGCGAACGCATCGGACTGGAATTGTTCGTCGAGCCCGCGGAGGGCATGTTTGTCTGGGCGCGTTTCCCGCATATCGAGGACTCGCTGGTGCTGGCGGAAGCGGCGCAGCACAAGGGCCTGATGCTCGCGCCCGGCACGGTGTTTCGCCCGCATTTGGAGCGATCGCCGTGGATGCGGCTCAACGTGGCCGTCTGCGAAGACCCGAGGGTGCAGCATCTGCTGGAGCGCCTGGGGTTGAGCCTGGCGGCGTAATGCTCAACTGCGTAACGATCCTCGGCCGAATTGCTTTCGCAAAACTTCGAAAATAATCTCAGGGTTGTTGCCCGTTCCACAGTCGGTGCCGAACCGTCCCGGTAGGGTCCTCCTCATCGACAAGCCGAACCGCTGGGGTTCGGTTCATCAAGGAGGACTTGCAAATGCGTTCCATGCTTCTCGCCGGTTTCGTTGCCTTCACCGCGGTCACCGCCACCGCCTTCGCCCCGGCCTACGCCCAAGCAACGGGCGGCATCTCCATCACCCACGGCGGCGGCAACGTCAACGTCGCGAAGGGCGCCTTCAGCGAGGCGGATCAGTCTGCAACGACACTTGGTGGTTCGGCGTTCGGCCGTGGCCGCGTCATCACCAACGGCGGCAACAACCGTAACATCGCCTCCGGCGCGTTCAGCTTCGCCGGACAGGACACCACCACTGTCGGTGGCACTGCGTTCGGCCGCGGCCGCGTCATCACCAACGGCGGCAACAACACCAACCTGGCCAAGGGCTTTGGCAGCAGCGCGACACAATCCACGCTGACCATGGGCGGAACCGCCTTTGGCCGCGGTACTTCGGTCACCAACGGTGGCTTCAACACCAACCTCGCCGCCGGCGCCTTCTCCTCGGCCGATCAGCAGGTCGTCACCCTCGGCGGCACCGCGGGACGCCACGGGTTGAACGTCGTCAGCGGCGGCGCCGACCGCAACGCCGCACTCGGCTTCGGCTCCTCGGCTTCCCAGCAGGTGTTCACCGGCGCGCAATGACCCACACGCAAACCGGCTCCGCAGTCGTGGGGCCGGCCCATCTTTCCATCGGCAGGAGGACGTTATGAACCGCGCAACCAGCCTGGCGCTGGCTTTGCTTGCCACCGCGGTGGCCCTGCCGGCGACGGCGCAAGAGAGCGGCGGGTTGCGTTTGCGCGACAATCCCTTTGCCACTCTCGATCTGATCGACGCCAATCGTGGCTGCCCGCTGTCCAGCACCAGTGTCACGGTCGGAGTCAACAAGGCCTTTGCCACCGGTTCGTCAGCGACGCAGCAGCTCGCGACTATCAATGGCAGGCCAGCTACCAGCGAGTGCCGTCCCCTGGTTTCGACCCAGGTGGCAGTGGGTGCCAACCTCGCACTGGGCTCCGGATCGCAGGCTAGGCAGTCGATCAATGTCCAAGGTCAACGCGGCGTGCTGGGCACTATTGATCTCACCCGCGGGTCAACATCGGCATCGGCGCCGGCTCTGTTGCCACCAAGGGATCCAGAACCTGACGGGCCGCTGACGAGTCTGGCTAACTGGAACTCGCTGGGTTGAACTCGCCGGTGCCGCGCCCGACCTTTCAGGGCAGATCGAACAGCGAGGGCCGATATCATGAGCCAGGCTGCCGAATGCTACTGCGTTTTCCGAACCACTATGGGTTTCTGTGGCATAGCGTGGGACGACTTCGGCATCACGCGCTTCCGGCTGCCGACCGGAAGCGCCGAAGCGGCGCGGGGTGCGCTGCGGCGCCGGCTGCCCAGCGCTGAACCTACAGCGGCTCCATCCGAAATTGACCAGATCATCGCCGCCGCCAAGCGCTATTTCGAGGGCGAGAGAACCGACTTTTCCGACGTCAGGCTTACCCTCGACGATCAGGACGCCTTCTTCCGACAGATCTACACCGTGGTCCGGCAGATCGGATGGGGCCACACCACCACCTATGGCGCGATCGCCAGACAGCTCGGAACCGGGCCGGAGACCGCCCGCGACATCGGCCAGGCCATGGCAAAGAACCCGATACCGCTGATCATTCCCTGTCATCGGGTTGTGGCGGCGGGCGGCAAGCTGGGTGGGTTTTCCGCGCCGGGCGGCTCGACCACCAAGCTGCGGATGCTGCAGTTGGAAGGCGCCCATGTTGAGCCGCTGCGACCCGCTCAGCAGGCCTTCGCCTTCTGAGCACGCACAAGCACTCCTAGAGCAATATCAGCCTGTCTCGAATCGCGGAGCGATCTCAGGCTGATGAATTGCTCGCGAAATAGAGGTTAGAGTATTTCCAGTCAGGGTGGAAATGCTCTAGGTTCGGGGTCAAACCCCCATCGCCGCAATGCCGGCCTCGATGCCGGCCACACTATCGCGCGGCGTCGCCGCGTCCGGCCGGTCACAACGCAGAAACTGCCCGCGTCCCACCGCCAGACTCGCCACCGGCTCGCCCCCCTCAACCACCACATCGCCCCGCGACAGCACGACGTCCGGCCAAGCCGAAACCACCATGCCTTCATACGGCGTATAGTCGGTCGCGTGATGCAGCATGGACTGGCTGATCCGCACTTCACGATCCGTGTTCCAGATCACCAGATCAGCATCCACGCCGATCGCGATCGACCCCTTGCGATTCGACAGACCGTAAAGCCTGGCTGCATTGGTCGCTGTCAGAGCGACGAACTGCTGCAGGGTGATGCGATTCTTCATCACCCCCTCTGACATCAGCAGCGGCAGCCGCGTTTCGACGCCCGGCACGCCATTCGGGATTTTCGAAAATGGCGCATCACGGCCATTCACAAACTTGCCGTGCGGCGATTTCATGCTGAACGGCGAATGATCCGACGACACGATCGAGAATGAACCATTCGCCAGTCCGGTCCACAGCACCGCCTGCGTCGCCTTGTCCCGCGGCGGCGGCGAACAGATGCAGCGCACACCCTCCCCATCCGGCAGATCCAGATCGTCAGCGGTCAGGAACAGGTATTGCGGGCAGGTTTCCGCGTGGATCCGCAATCCCCGCGACTGAGCGCGCCGAATTTCATCGAGCGCCTCACGGCTCGATACGTGAACGATCAGAATCGGCACCTCGAGCAGTTCCGAGAAGCTGATCGCCCGATGCGTCGCCTCACCTTCGCCGACCGGCGGCCGCGACACCGCATGAAACTTTGGCGCGGTGCGCCCGGAGTGTTCCAAAAGGTCGGTCAGCCAGGCAATCACGTCGGTGTTCTCGGCGTGGACCATGCTCATCGCCCGCTCGCGGCGCGCCAGCGACAGGATCTCGAGAATCTGGCGGTCGTTCAGCTTGAGCGGATCGTAGGTCATGTAGAGCTTGAACGACGTGTAGCCGTCGGCGATCAGCGCCGGCAGTTCCTGGTTCAAGACCGTCGCCGTCGGATCGGTGATGATCAGGTGAAACGCATAGTCAACATAGGTCTTGCCATCTGACCGGGTGTGATAGTCCTGCACTGCCGCCCGCAGGCTCTGACCCTTCTCCTGATACGCGAACGGGATAATGGTCGTGGTGCCGCCGCAAGCGGCCGACAGGGTGCCACTGGTAAAATCATCGGCAAGCTGGGCATTGTCGAACAGCGTCTGACTGAGATGGATATGCGCGTCGATACCGCCCGGCAGCACCAGGCGGCCGCGCGCGTTGATCTCGGTCTCGCCCTTCGGCAATTCATGACCGAGTGCCGCGATCCGGCCGCCCTTCACGCCGATATCGCAGGTGAAGACGTCGGACGCGGTTCCGACGCGTCCCTCCCGGATCACCAGATCATAGGCCGCCGCCATTACCCATCTCCTTCAATACGACCCCGCCTCTGGACCGTCACCTCAGCGCCGAGCCGCTCGATGATCCAATTTCTCCGCCCGTGCCTGCCAAACAGGCACTACCTGACTCCAACGTAGCCAACCGATGCGAGGAAAGAGCGTCAAGCAACTCAGATCCGCAAGTCGCGCTTCGCCACCTCTCGATCCTGCAACTCATCCGCATCTCGTTCCGCGATGATGCGACCCTTGTCGATCACGTAGCACCGTTGCGCGAGCGACAGGATCACATCGAGATTTTGCTCCACGAACAAGATCGTCGTGCCAAGCTCGCGGTTGACCTGGCGAATCACACGCATGATCTCAAGGATGATCGACGGCTGGATGCCTTCCGACGGTTCGTCCAGCAGCAGCAACCGGGGATTGCTGACCATGGCGCGCCCAATGGCGAGTTGCTGCTGCTGTCCGCCGCTCATCGTTCCGGCCTTTTGGTCGCGCCGCTCCGCCAGGATCGGAAAGAACTCGTAGACCATATCGTAAAGCTTCTTCCCTCGGCGCGGGCCGATCATCTCACCAACCCGAAGGTTCTCCTCCACCGTCATACGGGCGAACACCTCCCGCCCCTGCGGAATATAGCCGAACCCAAGTTGCGCGCGCCGCTCCGGCAACAGCGGCGAGACGTCGTTGCCATCGAAACGGATCGCCCCCGCCCAGACGCGAAGCTGCCCGATCAGGCAGCGCATCATCGTCGACTTGCCGACCCCATTGCGGCCAATGACCGCGACGATCTCGCCGCGGCGCACGTTCAGGTCGATGCCCCGAAGGATCGGCGAACTGCCATACCCAGTGCGCAGGCCGGCCAGTTCAAGCAAGGGCTCAGCCAGAGGGGTCTTAGATGGCATCGTGGCTTTCGCCGAGATAGATCGATTGTACCTGCTCGTTTGCGGTGATCTCATCGATCGAGCCTTCCGCGAACAGGCGGCCGAAATGCAGCACCGTCACCTGTTCGGCGATCTGGCGCACGAAGGCCATGTCGTGCTCGACCACCAGGATCGTCATGCCCTCTCGTTGCAGTGCCAGCACCATCTCCCCGGTCTTGAACGTCTCGTCCGGCGATAGGCCGGCGGTCGGCTCGTCCAGAAACAGCAGCGCCGGGTTCAGGGCGATCGCCATGGCGATTTCCAGCCACTGCTTCTGGCCGTGTGCCAGTTGTCCCGCCGGCTTGGCGGCGTCGCTGCCAAGCTGAGCGAAGTCCAGCAGCCGGTCCACCTCCCGTCGCGTCTCCGCTCGGCTGCGATGCCGCTGCAGGGCAATGGTTAGGTTCTGCGCCACCGGCAGATCGGGGAAGATACCAGGCACCTGCATCTTGATGCTGAGACCTGCGCGAATGCGCGCCGACGTGGGCAGCGCGGTGATGTCGCGTCCGCAAAACAAGATGCTGCCTGCGGTCGGCGTGATCCGGCCAACGATCAGCTTGAACAGGGTACTTTTCCCGGCGCCATTCGGACCGATCAGGCAATGCACACCGCCCTGATCGACGCTGAAGTTCAGATCATCGATCGCCGTGACCCCGCCAAAGCGTTTGGTGAGACTGCGCGTTTCCAGCAGCTTAGCCACGGTTTACGCCCTCGCGCAGGCGCATCTCGACCGCGTCCGACTGGACTGGGTCCGGCGCTGCCGCCCGGCGGCGCAATCGGCCGACCATATCCACCACCCAAAGCACATAGCCGCCCGGCGCCACCAGGACCGTTACCACCAGCAGCACGCCGATCGCGATCAGCGCATATTGCTGGCTGACCACCGTCAGCATCTGAAAAACATACAGCACGACGAAGGTGCCGATCAGCGTCGCCGTCACGTCCTGGCGGCCGCCGACCGCCACCCAGATGATCGGCATGGCCGCGGCCGGCAACGCCATCGATGCCGGAACGATAAAATTGCCCCAGGCGGCATACAGCGCACCGCTGAGCGAGGCAAGAAACCCGCCGATTGCAAACGCCGCAAGCTGATACCGCCGGATCGCATAGCCCAGCAACTCGGCCCGCTCGGAATTTTCCCTGCTGGCGACCAGAACATTGCCAAAGCGGGAATTCACCAGCACGCGCAGCGCCAGGTACGCTACCACGAGGAGTACCAGTACCAGATAGTAGAAGTTGCCACCATCGAACTTGATGCGATGACCATCGAACCAGTCGATGCTCAACGATGGGATACGCGTCATTCCGTTGTAGCCGTTCAGCCGCGCGCGACCGATGCGCCACTCGGGCCCCGCGGTCTGGTTCATGAACGTGGCGAAGGCGAGGGTGACGGATAACGTGACGATGCCCACGAACACACCGTTGATTCCGCCATAGATCATGAAATAGCCGAGCAGAGCCGAGAACCCCGTCCCGATCGCCAGCGCCAGAAACAGCGCCAGCATCGGGTACGAATGGGCGGCGCCGAAATTGATCGCCATGACGCCGTACGCGTAGCCGGCCAGGCCAAAAAAAGCCGTCTGTCCAAAACTCAGCATGCCGCCGTAGCCCCACAGCAGCCCCAGGCCCAGCGCCATGAAAACCCAGACGCCGAAATACGCCGCGTTGGCGATGGCGAACGGCTCCGCGAACAACGGATAGATCGCAGCCAGAACGACCGTCAGCACCGCCACCGACCAGAAGCCGGCGCCACGCCCGATCGTCTGCGGCCCGTTCAGCAACGCTGCGAAGTCTCGCAATGGCATTCTCCCAGTGTCCGATCGCGGTGAAGCGTGAGTCGCGCAGCGATCACGATTGCCGCGTGAATCGGCCACTTCAAACAATGTGGCCGGTTGCGGTGATGCGCGATACTAGCCTCACGCGCGTCGCCGCATCAGCCAGCCGCTAAAACCGTCCGGCAGCAGCCGAATGACAACGCAGACCGTGACCAGCAGCCCGATCAAACCGAAGACCTGACCCCAGGCGGCAGTGCAGGCGGCGCGGATAATTGCCAGCACCGCCGATGCGGGCGCGGTGCCCATCAATACATCTGCCCCGCCAACCACGACGGTGACGAACGATTCGACCACGAACGTGGCGCCCATCGTCGGGCTCAGCGTCAAGGTCGGTGCGTATATACCGCCAGCCAGACCAGCCAGCGCCGCGCCAATCCCAAATGTCTGTGCGTAGATCCGTTCGACAGGCACGCCAAGCGAGCGGGCCATCGCCGGATTCTCGATCGTTGCTCGGGCATGAACCCCAAAGCGCGTCTTCATGAACAGCAGATACAGTCCAAGCAGAACGCCAAATGCCACCGCCAGCATGACCAGGCGATAGATCGCAAAGGAATAATCGCCAAACGAAATAGTACCGAGCGGGGTGCCTATTGTTGTCCATGCGGAACCAAGGACCAGCAGGGCACCTTGCGTAAAGATCAAGCTGACGCCCCACGTGACGACCAGGGAGTCGATCGGCCGATTGTAGAACCGGCACACGATCGTGCGCTCCAGCAGGATGCCAAGGACACCCGCCGCGAGCGCGCCGATCAGGATGGCCAGCGGCAGCGGCACGCCGGTACGGGCCATCGCCGTGGTGACATAGGCGCCGCAGGTGATGAACTCGCCGTGCGCCATATTGATGACCCCCATCATGCCGAAGATGATGGCAAGCCCGCTCGCCGCGAGCACCAGGAAGGCAAACACGTCGGCCACCTGGTACGCGAAGGCGAGCGCCTGAAAGGCAATGGTCGTCATCGACACTCCGCCGCCCGTTTACTTGCTCGGCAAATAACTCGGGGTGTACTGGTCCTTCGGATCGTCCTTGGTCAAATCGCAGCCGATCTGACCCAGCCAGTAGGGATCCACCCGATCCCAGGTCTTCTCCACCTTGACCGAATGGTCGGCAGCTACCGACAATAGCGTCATCTGGTGGCTGGCATGCTGGGATTTCGGATCGATGCAAATCTGACCTTCCGGCGCGCCGATGCAGGCCTTGCCGGTGGCTATCTGTTGCCGGATCTTGGCGATATCTGTCGAGCCGCCCATTTCGACCAGCTTCTTATACATATAGACAGCGGCGTATTCATTCTCGCCCATGTCGTTGATGTAGAACTCGTCGGGATACTTCGCGCGCCAGCGGGCGACGAAGGCCTTGGCGGCCGGGCGGTCAATTTCCTCGAACCAGTTGATCGCGACGTGCATGCCTTCCATGGTCGGCGGCTTGAACCGCTTATGCTCAAAGCCAAGACCGATGGTAATG
>DASYBP010000701.1:0-1777 GCA_036500715.1 Rhodopila sp. | reverse complement strand
CTTTCGGATGATCGGCTCGCCGCCCCTGGCCAGCAACCGGGTCAGTGCCGCCGACAGACTGGTCTCGCTGCGCGTCGCGGTCAGCTGTCCGGTGAGCATCAAGCCCCATGTCGTCGCGTTGACAAACAGCGATGGGCTGTTGCCGAGGTGGGCCCGCCAGTCGCCGCCCGCCAGCTTGTCGCGGATCAGCGCATCGCGTGTCCCACTGTCGGGGATGCGCAGCAGCGCCTCGGCAAGGCACATCAGCGCGATACCCTCGTGGCTCGACAGGGTGTATTCGTGGATCAATCCCTCGACGCCGGTGCCGGCTGGCTTGGCCCGGAGCGACAGTACCAGCCGGCGGGCCAGCGTGGCGACCTGATCGGCCATCGCCTCTGGTAAGGCGGCGAGGTCCAGCAGGGGCGCGAGGCACTCGGGTTCCGGACGCCGGGTTGCGGCGGTGATCGCCGCCCGCAGCTCCGACTGTGGGGTTAGGCTTCGCGGGAAAGCGGAAAACGGCACCTGACGTGTCGAGGCAGGCTTGATCATGGTCGTCACCGGGAGCCTCCAAGGACTGCCGTGGCTTCAGTCGCGCGCCGGGCGGACGGACTTTAGACCGCCGGTGGTATCGATCCGGTAGATAATAATGGGATCGGCGGCGCCTGAAGAGAGGACGATCAGGCGGCGGTTTTGGCCATCGCCTGCTCCGCGCGCAGCAGCATCCCGAACAGGTCGCGGGGATCATCCGGATCGGCCAGCATGTCGAGTTCCTGAAAGAGGCCGGTGGTTGCAAGCTGATCACGCACATAGCGAAGTGCTGAAAAATCCTCTATCGCGAAGCCCACGGAGTCGAACAGCGTGATTTCGCTCGGGCGCTGCCGTCCGGCGGCCTGACCGGCCATGACCTGCCACAGTTCGGTCACCGGATGATCGGCGGGGAGCTGCTGGATCTCCCCCTCGATGCGGGTCTGCGGCGTATATTCCACGAAGATGCTGGACCGCAGCAGTATGTCGCGATGCAACTCGGTCTTGCCGGGGCAATCACCGCCCACGGCATTGATGTGCGTGCCATTCCCCACCTGATTATCGGTCAGGATCGTCGCATATTGTTTGTCTGCCGTGACAGTGGTGATGATGTCGGCACCCTCCACGGCGTGCTGCGTCGAGGCGCATGTGGCGATGTCGAAGCCCAGCCGGTGTAGGTTGGCGGCGCACTTGCGGCTGGCGGCCGGGTCGATGTCGTAGAGACGCAGGCGGCGAATGCCCAGCGTAGCCCTGAAAGCCAGCGCCTGGAATTCCGATTGCGCGCCATTGCCGATGATCGCCATGGTCGCGGCATCCGCCGGTGCCAGATACTTCGCCGCCATGGCCGAGGTTGCGGCCGTGCGCAGCGCGGTCAGCAGCGTCATCTCACTCAGCAGCACGGGATAACCCGTCATCACCTCGGCCAGCACGCCGAAAGCGGTCACGGTCTGCCGGCCGGTGCGGGTGTTCCTGGGATGGCCGTTGACATATTTGAAGCCATAGTGGTGGCCGTCGCTGGCCGGCATCAACTCGATAACGCCATCATGGCTATGCGAGGCGACACGCGGCGTTTTGTCGAACAACGCCCAGCGGCGGAAATCTTCTTCAAGGTACGCGGTCAGTTCGACCAGGAACCGTTCGACGCCGATGGCCAGCACCAGCTTCATCATGTGGTCCACACTGACAAACGGAACGATATTCAGCTTGTGCGACATGGCGCCGCGTGCCTCCGGCGAGCGTTCTAAGAACGCGTCGATTGTCGGCTTTACTGCTG
>DASYBP010000700.1:0-12122 GCA_036500715.1 Rhodopila sp. | reverse complement strand
CTGGCTAAATTGCTCGCGACCTTCGAGCAATCGTTCCACCTCAGGTCGTCGCCATCTCGTGATGGCCAATCTGCCAGGCGTCGTCAACACTGTCGCCGGGTACCAGGGAACCGTGTGCGAACCTAAGGGCTGGCGGGAGATGCTTCGCATCATTCGCGACGAGGTGGACGCCGATGCTATCGCGGCGGCTCAGGCACGAGAGGCCTACGAAGGTGCCGTTGCAAAATTGGTTGCCCGCCTCAGGGACAAGGATTTCGAACTGCTGATCGATCTGCTCCTTTCGCGGTGTGGTTGGGCGCGGCTGGCAAAGTTGGGCGGAGTGACAGAGGGGATCGATATCGAGGTCGAAAACGCAGCCGCTAACGAGATCGCGTTCGTCCAAGTTAAGAGTACGGCTTCGCAGGCCGTGCTTGACGACTACGTATCCAGATTTAAGAATCAGAGGGATCGGTACGATCGAATGATCTTCGCGGTTCACACGGCAAAGGGAAAGCTGACGCCTCCAGACGGGCAATCAGTGCAGATTTGGGCGGATGGCCGGATCGCGCAACTCGTCGTAAGATGTGGATTGGGCGATTGGGTAGCGGCACGCCTATAGGATGGGCAGTGCCTATGCAGTGCCTATAAGGAGGCGATGTAGTCTCAATAGTCGGAGTCCCTAAGTAATATCAATGCTTTTGGTCAAGTCCGATTGGGGTAATCATAATCCCTTAGTCGGCGGGCTCGATCTGACGCGCGCACGGTGGCGATAGGAGTTTCCGTGGGAAGTGGACCTGGAAGCATGAACAACCATCCATGCAAGACCACTGAGCATTATTTGGAAGCATCAAAGCCAAGCAGCCCCGCTACGTCAAGATCAGGCTCAGACCAGGCTGCCGGATCCAAACCGGTCGGCCGCTTCATCTCATCAAAAGCCCTCTCAACAGCGTCCGGATAAATCTCCCGCAGAACGTCGTCGGCTCGACGCTCCAGGCTGGGCAGACTTTTCAGCAATCGCCGGACCGCCCGCTGCTGCTCGCGGATGGTAAGCCGCCAGCTTTCGGTCGCGTTCTCTGGCTGTATTCGCCAATTCAAGACATGAGCATACAGGACAACCAGCCGCGATCCCAGCTCCCGGCGGTCACGAGCGGCCATGTCTGTCAGATATGCAATGAGGTTGGCGCGATCGAGCCTAGCGAGGTCTCCGTCCCGCAGGACCTCGATCTGCCGCTCGATCCAAGCATGCTCGTCCGCCTCATAGAGCGTATCGGTTGGTTGCTCGACCACGTCGGCCATATCGCTGCCTCTAACCACGAAGCGAATGTAGCACGTTTTTGCTGACAGCACACGCCGCCCAACTTGGCCCGGCGCCCCACATGCCACGGGCACCGAGCCGTTGGCCCGAAACTACGCCGCCGAATTCGGCCCGACCACCGCGAACATCGAGCCCTGCGGGTCCACGCCTTGCGCGATCCAGCTTCCGCCCGGGACCTGATGCGGACCGTTGACAACCTGCCCGCCCGCCTCCTTGATCCGGGCGACCGCAGCCGAAGTATCGTCGACATTGACGTAGTAAAGCCAGGTCGGCGCCGGCATCGCCTCTGCCTTCGTCATCATGCCTCCGACCATTCCGTCACCCGTCGGGCCGCCGGTGGCAAAGGTCTGATAGATGCCCATCGGCCCCATGTCGATTGCGTCGGTCTTCGTCCAGCCAAATAGATCGGCATAGAAGGCAAATGCGCTGTCCCGGTCGGCGGCATGCAGCTCGTGCCAGCCGACCCGGCCGGGCGTGGCGCCCCCTGGCGCGGCGGCGGCTTGGTCTCCGAACGGCGTAAACAGGGTGAAGCGCGCGCCCTGCGGGTCGGCGGCGACGGCAAAGCGGCCAATCCCGGGGATGTCCTCCGCGATCCGACGAATATGCCCCCCGGCTCTGATTACCGCGGCGGCGAACGCGTCGACATCATCAACCCCGATATAGCCAATCCAGCCCGGCGTGGCGCCGCCGTCAAATGTGGCAGCCGGCAGTTCCGCGATACCGCCGATCGGCGTTTCTCCGGCGCTCAGGATGGTGTAATCCGGATGCGCCGTCCCGGCCGGCGCGGCGCGCCAGCCTACGACTGTTCGATAGAATTCCGCGGCGCGCGCGCCCTCGGTGGTCGCCAGTTCATACCATACGAAATGGCCACGAGATTCAGACATGGTTTGCCTCCAATGGAACGTGTTGCGATCAGTCGCTCAGCGCCTGATAGACATGTGTCTGGACGTCAGTATGCAGCTTTGCGTCGTCAGGCCCCTGCATGAGCCGCTGAGTCAGCACGATTGTCGTCATCCTGGTCTCCGGATCGACCAGCACGGTGGTGCCGAAGCCGCCGGCCCAGCCATAGCTGCCAGGGCGTCCGGGGCCTTGGCCGAGGGTCACCGCGCCGCCGTAGCCCCAGCCGTTGGACTGCCAAAATCCGGGGAAAAACGGCGACACGTCCTTCTGCGCCGGCGTGATGTGGTCGGTCATCATCAGGCGGACACTCTCGCGCCGCAGGACGCGCCCGCGCGGACCGTGCCCTTCGTCCAGCAGCATCCGCGCGAAGCCAAGGTAGTCGTCAGCGGTGGAGACCAGCGCGTTCGGAAAAGTTGGGGGGCGGGTGTCGGCGCCGCCACGCGCGCGGTCGGCTTCGCGCAGCGCGCCGTCTTCATCCAGGGCGTAGCCCGAAGCCAGGCGGTGAAGGGCGGCCGTCGGGACGCTGAAGCCGGTGTCACGCATCGCCAGCGGGGCGAAGATGCGTTCCTGCAAGAAGTCTTCCAGCTTCATGCCGGAAATGCGCGCGATCAACACCGCCAGTATGTCGGCGCCGGTGTGATACATCCATCGCTCGCCCGGCTGATGCATCAGCGGCATCCGGCCGATGCGGGCCATGAACTCATCCGGATCGAACGGCAACGGCCAGGGTCCTGGCGCGACGCCAAGATCTGTCATCATCGCCTGGATGGGATAGCGGCCGGCTGGCTCCATGACAGCGCCCAGACCAAGCCGGAACGTCAGCAGGTCATCCAGCGTGATCGGGCGCCCCGCCGCAACCGTGTCGTCGGGCTCGGCGTCGAGGCTCCGCAGAACCCGCCGGTTCGCCAGTTCCGGCAGCCAGGGTTCGACCGGGTCGTGCAGCGCGATCCGGCCCTCCTCGACCAGGATCATCGCGGCGGCCGCGGTGATCGGCTTGGTCATCGAGGCAATACGGAAAATCGTGTCGCGGCGCATCGGCGTGGCGGCGGTCAGATCCTGCACGCCCGCTGTCTGCACCCGCACCACATTCTGCCGGGCCGTCAGCGCGACGGCGCCGGCGATCTCGCCACGCTCGACAGAGGCGCGCAGAAGGTTGACGACCGGCGTCTCGCCATCCTCGTACTCGTCGTGACGGCGGACAAAATTCATTGTCTGTGTCTCGTTGCGGCCTTTTGGCGCGCGGTCGAGAATCATCAGGGTGCCGATCAGCTCCTCGGGACCGCGCGCATAGGACGAGTAGGTGTGATAGACCGTCCCGTCCGCGTCCTTGAGAAAAGCACTCAGCCCCGGCAGTTCATCGTTCGCTCGCGCCGAGTTGGTTTCTGTGAAGTTATAGAAAAACGTGGGCCGCGCCAGCTCGTCCTTGGTGAACGACACGTCGTAGTCGAAGTTGAAGTCACTGCCGAACGAGGACACCCACGGGAAGCGCCAGCCCATGCGGGCCTTGTAGGCATCGATCTTCCCGAGCGGCGCCCGGGAGACCGCGACCAGCGTGACGTCGTGATGCTCGAGGTGCGGCAGGGCGCCGTCGAGGTGGTCGGCCAGGAAAGAACAGCCGGTACAACCAGCGGTCCAGTCCGGCCCCAGCATGAAGTGGTAGACGATCAGTTGGCTGCGACCAGCGAACAGGTCACCCAGGGTCTTGCGTCCGTCGCTGGTTTCGAAGGTATAAGTTTTCTCGACGCGAACCCATGGCAGCGCCAGGCGGTCGGCATTGATGCTGTCGCGCAGCCGGGTCGCTGCCTTCTCACGCGCCAGCAGCGCCCGCCGTGCCCCCAGCCACTCATCGCGCGGCAGCACCGGGTGGCCCTGCGTCGTTGACGAAACATCCATGTGTTGTTCTCCCGTTTTTGCCGGTCGGGCAATTGCAGCCGGTCTGCCCCTAGGACGTTGGTGGCGACGGCGCCCCGACAACGCCGCGGTTTTTTTCTGCTGCCAGTTCGCTGTCTGCCATCAGGCGATCGAGGTGGCGGCGAATATGTCCCACTTCGCGCGCGTCCGCGGCCAGCGCAATCGCCTGATCGAAGGCAACCCGCGCCTCCGCCCGGCGACCAGCCTGAAGCAGGAAGGCCCCTCTGGCGCCATGATAGGGATAGTAGGCGTGCAGGCGGGGCGCGAGCGGCTCGATCATCGCGAGAGCGGCCTCCGGACCTTGGGTTTTCCCCACCGCCACCGCCCGGTTCAGGGTGATAACCGGCGACGGCTGCAGAGCCTCCAGCGCGGCATACAGGCGGTCGATCTGCGCCCAGTCTGTCTGCTGCGGCCGTTTGGCCCTGGCGTGGGCGGCGGCGATCGCCGCCTGGATCTGAAATGCGCCCGGCCGGCCATGACGCAGGGCTTTGTCCACCAGAGCCAGGCCTTCGGCAATGGCGCGCTGGTCCCACCGGCCGCGGTCCTGCTCCTCCATCGGGATCACCTCGCCGTCGGGATCGAAGCGTGCCGCCGCACGCGCGTGCTGGAGCTGCATCAGCGCCAGCAGGCCCATGATTTCCGGTTCGGCTGGGAACAGCCGTAGCAGCAGGCGCGTCAGCCGCACCGCCTCGCCGCACAGCGGGCCTTGCAGGTCGGCGGCGCCGCCCAGCGCGGAGTAACCCTCGTTGAACAGCAAATAGAGCATGGCCGCGACTGCCGCGAGCCGTTCCGCGCGTTCCGGCGCCCCCGGTGCTGCGAAGGGTACGTCGGCCCTGGCAACCCGGACCTTGGCGCGGGTGATGCGCTGCTCCATCGCGGCGTCGCTGACCAGGAAGGCGCGGGCGATCTGGCTGACCGACAAGCCGGAGACGACGCGCAAAGCGAGCGCGATCTGCTGGGTGGCGGGCAGGTCGGGGTGGCCGCAGACGAACAGCAGGCGCAGCACGTCGTCGCGGTAGTCCGCGTGATCGAGATCTTCGATGCGTGGCGTTTCGGCGTCGTCCAGATCGGACAGGGCGTCGTCTTCCGGCAGCGGAATTTCGCGCCGGGTGCGCCGGGTGCGGTCAACCGCGGCGTTGCGCCCGACCATGATGAGCCACGCCGCTGGGTCGCGTGGGGGGCCATTCACCGGCCAGGCCTTGAGCGCGCGCAGACATGCCTCCTGAAATGCCTCCTCGGCGGTGTCCAGGTCGCGGAAGCGGCGCAGCAGCGCGCCGATGGCGGTCGGACGCGCGGCGGTCAGCGTCGCCGCGATCCAGGTCTCGTCGGTCACGCCACGCTACCGCCGGATCGGTAGTAGCCGACCGGCCGCAGTTCATAGGCGCCCCTGCCGGGGTTGGCGCGGGCCAGTTCTCGCGCCGTGTCCAAAGCCGCTTCCAGCGATTCGCATTCGACCAGGTAGAAGCCAAGGAGTTGCTCCTTGGTCTCGGCGAACGGGCCGTCGAGCACCAGTTCTTCCCGGCCCTTGCGCAGCGTCACGGCGGCGGTGGTCGGCAGCAGGCGAGCCACCGGACCGAGGCGGCCGTGGCGAGCGAGACCGTCCTGGACCACGCCGAGACGGGCCATGCAGGCGGCGTCTTCCTCCTGCGTCCAGGCGCCCACCGCGGCTTCGTCATTGTAGCACAGGATAGCGTAGAGCATCCGCAGGGCGCTCCTTACGGGTTGCGGTCGCGGAAGGCCTGTTCCTTGGCGCGCCAGCCGTCCGGGGTTTCAGCGGGATCGACGGCAAAGTCCGACAACTCGAACACCTGCCGCAGTTCGAGTTCGACGTCCGGCTCCGGCCAGCGACGCACCCAGTCCAGCGCTTCGGCGCGGGACGCGACCTCGATTATGGTGAAACCGGCGATCACCTCCTTGGTTTCGGCGAACGGACCGTCGGTGACGGTGGGTACGCCGCCGCGGAAGCTGATGCGTGCGCCTTTCGGGGTTGGATGCAGGCCATCGCCGGCGCGGAAGATGCCGGCGTCGACCATGGCCTGATTGTAGTTGCCCATGGCCGACAGCACGGCTTCGCTGGGCATGACACCAGCCTCGGTGTTCGCGTCGGCGCGACGGATGATCATGAAGCGCATGGTGCTGGTGTCCTTTCCATCTCCGCCCGGACCATTCCAGGGCTCGTCTCTCAGGACGGTCCTGCGTCGGCGATGCCGACAGTTCTCGGCTGATTTTATTTTCGCCGCTTCAGCCCAACCTGGTGAAGCCGTCCGCGTTCCAACGTTCCGAACCGACGCCGTGATGGACGAAGAACAGGCCGTCGGGGTCGTACCGCGACTTCACATCCAGCAGCCGCTGATAGTTGCGGCCCCAGAAGCTGCGCTGCCAACCAGGCTCGAAATAGTTCGACTCGGAGACATAGGACCCGCCATCCGGGGCCACTTCGCGCAATGCGTTCATCGCCGCATTGATCTCCGCCGCGTGCTCGCGCGCGGCGGCAAGGTCGGGCGTCGGCAGACCGGAATACGCCGCTGTCCCGTGCGCCGCGGTGATGGCCAAGGCGAACGCGTCGGCGACGGCGGGATTCATCGGCGTATTGCCGGCGTCCTCGATCGCGTCGGTTGGTGCGCCGGCCAAACCCTTGTTGAAATGCAGCGAGATCGGGCGGTGGTGCGTGGCGGCTATCAGCGCCTCGGCAAGACGCTTCTGCCCGTCCCGGCCAAGCAGGCTGGCCGGCAGCCAGACCGACTCGTAACCGTACAGAAACTGTCCGGGCTGCCCCGCATCGGCCACCCAGTAGAAGCTGTCGGCCGCGGCATCAGGCCGGCCGTCGCCGATCGTTGCGCCCGGTGCATGTTGCTTGAGCCATGCAGCATCCCACAAGTGGCGCGCCGGCAGGCTTAGAATTTGGAACGGCATGTCGATGATGTAGTCGTCGGGTGCGCTGGCGATACGATCGAGGAACCTGTGCCATAAGCGGTCGGCTTCGGCGCGGTCCAGATCCTGGAACACCATCGAGACCGCCAGCGTGTGGTCGGAACGAAAATTTACAGTCTCGCCCCAATGCGGGTTGAACAGGCTGTCCGCGTAGAAGGCAACGAATTCCGCCGCCAGCCGCTGATAGGCGGCAGCGGAGGTGGCCCGAAGGGTTCCGCTTACCACGCCAAAAGTCGCCGGCAGTTCGTGCATGGCCAAAGTCAGGCGTGTGACCACGCCGAAGGTGCCGCCGCCGCCGCCCTTCAAGGCCCAGAACAGGTCGGGATCTTTGCATACGTTGGCGATGCGCACGGCGCCGTCGGCGGTGATAACCTCGGCTTCGAGCAGGCTGGCGCACGCAAGGCCAAATCGTTTCGAGAAGCTGCCGAAACCGCCGCCCTGGATCAGCCCGGCGACACCGACCGTAGTGCATCCGCCGCCCTGCACATAGCGGCCGGCCTGGACGACGACGGCGTAGTACACCTGCATCCAGATCGCCCCCGCACCGACCGAAACCGCGGGGCGGGCAGCCTGATGGCCCTCGCAGCCCTGCGCAACGAACGTATCGTGCAGGACAACGTCATGCATCTGCCGGGTCCAGATCAGCAGAGAGTCCGGCGCGTTGGACGTACCTTGGTAGCTGTGGCCGCCGCCTTTGATGACCAGCCGCAGATCGTTCTGCCGAGCGAAGTTGACCGCGGCCACAACATCTTCGGCTGTTCTCGCCGCGACTGCATAGGCGCTGGGTGTCGAAGTCCAGGCCTCGGCCCAACCGCTCGCCTGGGTCAGCGCGGGCTCGTCGCCGATATAGAACGGATTGCGCAACAGACCCAGTATTTCCTTGCAGGCAGATCCATTGGGATCCACGGCGCAAACCGAAACCGGCGACTGTGGCCGAAGCAGTCGTCCCTCGACCTGTCGAGACAGCGCCTCCCACTTCGCAGGGGCCGGCCACGCGGGATCGTCAGGCCGGCAGCGACGAAATTTCGCCGCCGGCTGCCCTGATGCCGAACGATCCGAAGGGAGCCACAAAGCCATGATCAAACTGCCGATCCTCGCCAGTAAACTCCGCCGTTCAATCGGCCACGCCTGCTCGATCAAGGCTCGCTTGGCGGTATCGCCCTTTCGTCCGATCGCGAAACGCATGGGGTCGGAATCCTTGCCTTTGGCGATAGGCAACTTGCCGTCGGCGAGCCTAATCGACGTGGCTCGGACAACTCAAGCGGCCTGCGCTGCGAACGGCCGCAGGTGGTCCGCCAGCGCCCGCTTGAAGGCAGGGCGCGCCTCGCAGCGCGCCTGATAGGCGTGCAAGATCGGTCGTTCCGTGATAATATCGGTGTGTCGCAGCACGCGCAGCACGGAAACCATCAACAGATCGCCCGCGGTGAACCGTCCTTCCAGGTAGTCACGGCCGGCAAGCCAATCCTCCAGCGCGGCGAGTCGCTTCTGCACTGCGGCCACCGCGGTCGGCCGCTGCGCCGCTGCCCAGTCTGTGCCGACGTGAAAGAAGTCAAGTCCAGCGAGGTTGTTGATCGAAGGTTCAACCGAGTTCAGCGCCGCGAATGCCCACGCGTTGGTCCGCGCACGCCCCGTCGCGTCTGGTGGCATCAGTGCATCGGACCGCTCCGCGATGTGCAGGACGATGGCGCCCGATTCAAACAGCTTGAGGTTTTCGTCCTCAATCGCCGGGATCTGGCCGAAAGGTTGCAACGCGCGATAGGCGGCGGTGGTCTGATCTTCGGGTCCGATCAGTCTTTCCCGATAAGGCATACCTGCTTCTTCGAGCGCCCAGCGCACGCGAAGATCGCGTACCAAGCCTTGCGCGAAGGGTGGAACCGAGCGGAACGCGGTGAGCGTGATCATGGTCGTTCTCCGGGGTTCGGGTTGATCGATTGGGGTTGATTGTGGCGACTGCCACAGAACGAGCGCATCGCCAGTACCCAGGTCCGCGCCTGCGTCAGACCGCCGCTGGCCGGGGCGGCGGTGGCGATGGCCACGACAGGGCTGGCGGCGAGCAGAGCCACTGACAGCGCCAGCAACGGGCCAGGAAACGCCCGCAATCGCCGCCAAGCGCCGAACCCGGCGGCAGCGGTCAGCGCGAAGAGTCCACAGCACAACATGGTTCACCTCCCGTCTGACATCACCGGCCGGGCGTTCTGGGTGCGCCCGTCCGTCTCGTAACGGTCGTGACGACGCACCCAGTCAGTGAGATTGCCTTTTTTCGTCTCGTTCCGGCCCTTGGGCACCACGTCGAGCCAGCCGTAGACCGCGAGGTACATCTCCCCACCGCGGCCATAGCTGGAATAGGTGTGGTAGATCGTTCCGTCATCGTCCTTGAAGAACACGCTAACGCCAGAAAGTTCGTCGATCTCCGGATCGGGACGCTGCGTGAAATTGTAGAAGACACCATCCTCACGCGTGCCCTTCGGGAAGGACACGTTGTAGTCAAAGTTGAAGTCGTTGTTGGCCGATGAGACCCAGCGGAAGGTCCAGCCCATGCGTTGGCGATACGCCTGAAGCTTGTCGATCGGGCCGCGGGAGACCGCGACGAAGCTGACATTGTTATGCTCGAAATGCTGGCGGGCACCGTCGACCTGGTCGGAGAGAAACGAGCAACCGGGGCAACCCTCCTCCCACTCCGGACCAAACATGAAGTGATAGACAATAAGCTGGCTGCGGCCGTCGAACAGTTCCGCGAGCGTCACCGGACCATCCTTGCCCTGGAAAACATATTTCTCCGCGACCTTGACCCAGGGCAGCGCCCGGCGCTTGGCCGACAGCCGGTCTCGCTCGCGGGTCCAGGCTTTCTCCTCGGCGAGCAGCGCTCGGCGTGCTTCGATCCATTGTTCCCGCGTGGCGACGTCATGGGTGGTCATGGTGATCTCCCTTCGATTTGTTGAAATAACGTTCGAGCTTGTCCAGCGCCCCGTTCCAGCCATCCAAATGGCCGCGGCGGGTCTCCTCGTCGTGCAGACGGGAATGGGTGAAACTCAATTCGGTGCCTTCGGCGACGGCGCGAAGATCGATTTCGACCAGTGATTCGCCGGGATCTTCGGCGCCGCCGGCCCAGCGCCAGGTCATCGCCAGGCGTTCGGGCTTCGCGACTTCGCGGTATTCACCACTGCTTTCGTGCTCCGTGCCGTCCAGCATGCGGAAGCGGACCCGGTAGCGGCCGCCGACACGCACATCGGTTTCGGCCAGCAGCACAGGGCCGGCATCGGGGCCCCACCAGTGGGCGATCCCCTCCGGCGTGGTGATGGCGTCGAAAACGATCGAGGGGCGCGCGGCGATCTTGCGCACGATAGTGAGGCTGGTCATGGATCGTCCTTCCTCGCTTTGGCTTCCTTGTCCTCGGCATAGGCGGCGAGCCGGTCGAGGCTGCCGGTCCAGAAGCGCTCGTAGCGGCGGAGCCACTCCACGGCTTCGCGCATCGGGTCCGGGGCAAGTCGCACCGTCACCGTGCGTCCGACCTTCGATCGCCTGATCAGACCGGCGTCGCCGAGCACGTCGAGGTGCTTCATCACCGCCGGCAGCTTGATCGCGAACGGCCGTGCCAACTCGGTTACCGAGGCGCCGTCCTCACGCTCGAGCCGGGCGAGGATGGCGCGGCGCGTCGGGTCCACGAGCGCTGCAAAGGTCCGATCAAGTTGCTCATGATAGTTTGCCATGTGGTGAAGTATCTACCGGTACCGGCGGTTTTCAAGTCCAGGTTGCTCACAGTGACGCGAGCGGATGGTATTTCGTCCTGTCTGTACGCGAAGGACGTTCAGGGCCGCGCCAAACCGACCATGGCGGCCTGACGATGCGATAACAAAACCGTGAGCCCAGCGGGCGGGCCAGCGTGCAGCAGAGACGCCTCGCGCTAGTATGCGATCGCGGTGAAGCGTGAGGCACGAAGCGATCACGATTCCCGCGTGAATCGGCCACTTCGAGCAAAGTGCGACGTATCGTGCTTCTCTGAACCGCGATACTACGGTGGCCTCAGTCTACCGCAGCCGAGAAGCGTCCAAGTCATGAAAATTACCGCCGTCCGCCTGCGCAAGCTGCGCGGGACCATGCCGACCTCGGGTCCGTTCTGGGAGGAGCGACTGGTCCGGCCCATTGACGTGTACCCAGAGTATCGGGCGCGGCAGGACTACGAAGGCGGTGAACAGCGCGACCACGGCTTCGTCATCGAGACCTATTTTGTGCAGATCGAGACCGACGAAGGTGCGATCGGCATCGCTGGGCCAGTGCCGGAGACCGTCGCCTTCTTCGTCGGCCGCCGGCTGCGGCCGATGCTGCTCGACCGCGACCCGATCGCGCACGAAACGCTGTGGGACCAGATGCACCGGCTGATGGTGCATGGCCGCCAAGGTGACGCAATGCTCGCGATCAGCGCCATCGACTGTGCGCTGTGGGACCTCAAGGGCCGCTGGCTGGGCCAACCGGTCTACAAGCTGCTGGGCGGTCCCACGCGGCCTTCGATCCCGGCCTATGCCAGCATGCTGGGTTTCGCCACGCAGGATGCCGGCCGCGTGCGCGAGCGGGCGCTGGCGTTCAAGGAGCTAGGCTATGTCGCACAAAAATGGTTCTTCCGACACGGCCCAACCAGCGGGCCGGAGGGCATGCGAAAGAACGTCGAACTGGTTCGCACGTTGCGCCAGGCGCTGGGCGAGGATGACGACATCATGCTGGATTGCTGGCAGTCGATGGAGCCAGCCTACGTCATCGACCTGGCGTCACGGATAGCGGAGCACCGGCCGCGCTGGCTGGAAGAATGCTGCATGCCGGACCGCATCGACAGCTACCGGCAGATCAAGGACAAGATCAGTATTCCGCTGGCGGGCGCCGAACACGAATACACCCGCTGGGGCTTCAAGCGGTTCATCGATGCTGGGGCGCTGGATATCCTGCAACCCGACATCTACTGGTGCGGCGGCCTGTCAGAAACACTAAAGATCGCTGCCTATGCGACGGTGCATGATCTTATGACTATTCCGCACGGACACTCGACTCCGGCCGGCGTCCACGTTTCGGTGACGCAGTCGCCGATTCACACGCCCTA
>DASYBP010000699.1:0-2700 GCA_036500715.1 Rhodopila sp. | reverse complement strand
ATCAGCCAGAGATCGCTTCGCGATTTGCGCCAGGCTGATATTGCTCCATGACCCCAGGTGTCAGCGTCGTCATCCCGACGTTCAATGAAGCCGAGACCATTGCCACGGTGATTGGCGAGATTCCGCGTGACCTTGCGCATGAGGTCATCATCGCCGACGGCGGCAGTACCGACGGCACACAGCATCAGGCTCGTCATGCCGGCGCCACGGTCGTCGATGCCGGCCGGGGCTACGGCCGAGCCTGCCAGGCGGGGGTCGAGGCGGCGGCCTGCGATGTGATCGCGTTTCTCGATGGCGACGGCGCCGACCGTGGCGATCTGCTGGGGCTGATCGCGGGTCCGGTGCTGGCGGGAACCCATGATTTCGTTCTGGCCTCGCGCACTCGCGGCCAGCGCGAACCCGGATCGATGCTGTGGCACCAGGTCCTGGCCGGGCGCGTCGCCGGATGGGGCATCGGGGCGTTGTATGGTGTCCGCTACAGCGACATGTGCGCCTTCCGCGCGATCCGGCGGCAGGCGCTGGTTGGGTTGGGCATGCGGGAGATGACCTATGGCTGGAACATCGAGATGCAGATGAAGGCGGCCCGCGCCGGGCTGCGGATCACCGAGGTTGCGGTGCCGTACCGGTGCCGCGCCGGGGGCCGGTCAAAGGTCGCCGGATCATTGTCCGGCACATTGCGCGCCGGCGCCAGGATCGTGTCCACCTTCGTTCGGGTGGCGCGCCGAACGCCGGAATAATCGTGCCGTCATACCAGGAAGGTCGCAGCGGTTTCGCCCCATTCCCGGCCTTCACGCAGCCCGGCCTCGAGGTGGCGGAAGCGCTCGATCAGGAAGTCGATGACGACGCGCGTCCGCTGCGGCAGATGACGGCGCGACGGATAGACGATGAACACCTGGCGGCGCCGCGCCACATAGTTTGGCAACAGGCGATACAATCTTCCCATGCGGATGTCGTTGATCGTCAGCGGATCGCCCAGCAGCGCGACGCCATAGCCGGAGGTCGCTGCCTGCCGCACGATCAGGCTGTTATTAGACCGGAATGAGCTGCCGACCTCGACATCGATCGGGCCATCCGGGCCGGTGAAGACCCAGTGCGTGCTGTCCGCCCCTTGCTCGAGGATGATGCAGGTGTGATTGACCAGATCCATGGGATGCTCCGGCGCGCCATACCGCTCCAGATAGGCGGGCGCCGCCACCGGCGCAGATCCCACGGTCGCCAGCGCCCTTGATACCAGCGAGGTATCCGGCGACTGGCCGAATCGCAGCGCCAGGTCCAGCCGTTCGGCGATCAGATCTTCCATCTGTTCGCTGACCATGAGTTCCACCGCCAGGCCGGGATGGCGGGCCAGCAGCGCGGTAAAATCCGGCACCATCATGATCGCCGCGCCAACCGGAATGCCGATGCGCACCAGCCCGGTCGGCGCACCGCCGTCCTTGCCGAATGTGTCCTCGAGATCCTCCGCCTCCTCCAGCAGATGCCGCGCCCGACTGACCAGATCCTGGCCCTCGTCGGTCAGGCTGAGTTTGCGCGTCGTGCGGTGAAAAAGGCGGACCCC
Source organism: Rhodopila sp. (assembly GCA_036500715.1). GTDB lineage: Bacteria > Pseudomonadota > Alphaproteobacteria > Acetobacterales > Acetobacteraceae > Rhodopila. Next base: position 1,145 of record DASYBP010000699.1, on the reverse strand, counting down.
GAAATGCTCCTCTAGCTGTGCGACCTGGCGCGTCACCGCCGACTGGCTGCTGTTACCTTCCCGAGCGACGGCGGAGAATGAACCGGTTTCGACGACGCGGATAAATGTTTGCAAGCCATTGATCAGATCCATCGTGCATCCACAATATCCCGTTTCCGTCTCAGGTTACAAAGCCGTCCGACGCCGGACGTCAACCGTCCTTGCGTGACACCAATGTATGCATGTCACTCAAGTGTATGCATGTCACTCAGGCGCGCAGATCATGACTGGTGTGAGACAGAACGCCCAAATACGCGTCGGTGGCCGTCTGGCCCGTTTGGGATCGCCGGCGGCCCATCGCAAAGCAGGATACTGATGAAACAGCTAATGCTGGCCGGAATCGCGGTTTGCAGCCTGGGTGTCGGCAGCGCGCTAGCGCAGTCCTATGCGCATGAAGCGCCGCCCCATTCGAGCCATCACACGCTTGGCGGGGGTTAGCCACCGATCATGGGGGCCGGCCGCCGAAGCGGCCTCCGCTGTCAGGGCTTCCGGCCGTGGGGAAGCCAGTCTGGTCGCCAGTGTCTGAAACACCGGCACCGCAGCCGCGAGGTCCGACAGCCGGACCGCTTCCGCGGGCTTATGCGCCACCCCGATATCGCCCGGCCCCATCACGACGCACGGTGCGATTGCCTGCAGGACCGACGCATCAGTGCCGAAGGGCGCGGTGGCGGCATCCTGACCGGAAGCCTCGGCGCATAGCCGGACAAATTCATGGTCGGCGGGAAGTTCGGGGGGCGTGCCTTCCTCTGCCTCGGTCACGGTTATGCCATGCCGCTGCGCCGCTTCGCGGACGGCGGTCTGGATCGGCGCCGGGTCGATAGCGGCCGAGTAACGGAATTTGATCCGCGTCGTGGCGACCGGAACGGTGACGTTAAGGGCCGCGCCGTGGTTGTCGATCACCGGATTGAAATCGCTGAACGGCGGGTCGTAGGCGTCGTCCTGCAACAGGCGGTCGGTCAGCAGCCGGTCGAACAGGACCTGCATCTCCGCCAGAAACGGAATCAGTGCCCAGTTCGCGTTCCGGCCGGTGCCGCTGGCGCTGTGTGCCTGCACACCTAAAGCAACGCAGGTGAATACGATGTGGCTACGGTGGCCCCGCACCGGCC
>DASYBP010000698.1:0-3549 GCA_036500715.1 Rhodopila sp. | reverse complement strand
GGCCCGGTCCGCCAGGCCGAAACGATCCAGCGCCCGCATGATCCGTTCGTTCAGATGGCGTCTGGTTCGCGACCACACCAGCGACCATGCTGATTCGCCGGATTGCAGCGCCAGAAGGACGTTGTCGTAGATGGACAATTCCCGCAGCACCGCAGTGATCTGGAACTTGAGGCTGAGTCCCGCGCGCGCCCGCTGATAGGGAGCAGAGGTCGTAATGTCCTGCCCGTCGAAGCGGATTGTGCCGGTGGTCGGCAGATGTGCGCCGGCAATCGCCTTCAGCAACGTGCTCTTGCCGGAGCCGTTGGGTCCAATCAGGCCGTGAAAGCTGCCTGCTTCGACCGTGACGTCGACGCCGTCCAGCGCGCGCAGTGCGGCAAAGGTCTTGGTGAGGCCAACAACTTCAAGAAGCGACATGGCGCCCTCGGGGTCGTCTGCGCGCGCCGTAGGACCCGATACGTTCGCGTGCCGATACGATGAGACCGAGTAGGCCGGCAGGTTGAAACATGACCACCACTAACAGAATCAGGCCGAGGATGACGGGCCAGAACTGGCGGATGGCATCGATGTCGGACAGACCGTAGTTCAGCACCTCGATGGCGGCGGTTCCGATCACCGGTCCGATCAATGTGCCAGTGCCGCCGAACAGACAGTAGAGCACAGCAGTCGTCGACAGGCCCGGACCCATGTTGCCCGGGCCGATGAAGCCCTGATGGTAGCTGTAGAGCGCGCCCGCAAGCCCGGCTATCAGACCGGCAACGGCGAAGATCAGCGCCTTGAAGACCTGCACCCGGTAGCCGAGGAAGGCCAGCCGCTCCTCGTTCTGCCTGATGCCGGCGAGCACCAGGCCAAGCTGAGAGCGAACGATGAAGCGGCACACTGCGTAGACGAACAACAGGCACAACAGGGCCAGTGTGTAGAATTCGAAACCTTCGATGAACTCGTATGACCCGAGGCGCAACAGTTTGACCGAGGAGAGGCCGTTGCCCGCCCCGACATACTGCCAGCCCGAGACCAGTCGTTCCGCCGCGTACGATCCGGTCAACGTGCCAAATGCAACGAATATCGCGCTCGGTGGCCTTCGGCCGAGCAACAGGAAGGCCGCGAAGACCGAGGCCAGCAACAGGCCGGTCAGCATGGCCAGCGGCAACGTGCCCCAGATGGCGCTAAAGTCGAGGTCGCGGCCAACTAGCGCGACGACATAGCCCGAGACCCCGAAGAACAGCGCCTGCCCGAACGACATGATCCCGGAGAAGCCCCAGCACAGATCGAAACTGATCGCCAGCATCGACAGGATCATGACGTTGGTCAGCAAGGTGATCAGGTCCAGTCGATCCGGCAGCAGAAACGGGACTGCCACCAGCGCCGCCAGTACCAACAACTCGACCGCCGGCAGCGCGCGGGAGGCGCGCCTTTCGCGCGCTCGGCGGGACCTTGCCGCCGTCAGCACTCCCGTGGGTCCACCTTCTCCGCCTTGTCGACGATCTCGAAGGACGGCTTGTCTCCGGTGACCCTGCACACGGCGGTGTACATATTCATCTTGCAGTGCCAATGACCTGGCACCATCTCGGCACCGCCTCCGGGTCCCTCCGCCAGCACGGCATGATCCATCGCTGCCGCGACCGTATCGCGATGCAGGTCGCCCTTGGTCTCCTTGACCGCAGCCTCGTAGAACTTGATGCCGCGATACATGCCGGTCGCGGCAGTACCCGCCGTGAACAGGTACTTGGTGTCCGGGAATCGCTTTGAATACGCTGCCTGCAGTTGCTGGCTGAACGGATCGTTCACCGCCTGAAAATAGTCCAGGCAACTGTACGCCCCTTCGATCTGGCGGGCAGGAAGGTAGTTATAGGCGTTCTCGTCGAAAGCTACCTGGACCAGCACGCCACCGTTCCTCTGAAAGCCGAATTCATAAAGCTGCGTCACGAACGGCTGCAGGCCGGGCGGGATAACGGTGCAGAACACGCAATCCACCTTGCCGTCCTTGATCTTTCCGATGGTGGCCGAGTATTCGGGCTGATCGAGGGGATAGTACTCCTCGAACACGACGTCGCCACCGTTGGCCTCGATCACCTTGCGCGCGTATTTGTTGAGCAGTTGCGGCCAGACATAGTTCGCGGATGGCATGGCGAAGCGCTTCTTGCCGACCGTCTTGATCAGATAAGGAATCAGCTTGTCGCACTGCTGCGCCGGGGTCGGTCCGGTGCAGAACAGGTTTTTCGTACACTCCTGGCCCTCATAGAGCTGGGGATAGATGTAGAGCGTGCGGCCGCGGTTGACGATCGGGTCCTTGATCGCCTGCCGCATGGCACTGGTGATGCCGCCCAGCACCACGTCGACCTTGCGCTCCTGGATGAGCCTGCGGACGTTCCCCACGGCGATCTTCGGATCCGAAGCGGTGTCTTCCAGATAAAGTTCGATGGGCTGTCCCAGGATGCCACCGCTCTTGTTGATTTCCTCCACAGTGAACTGAGCGACCTGCCAGTCGGCGTTGCCGGCCGGCGCGATCGGGCCAGTGATGTCGGTCGCTATCCCTATCTTGATCGGACCAGCCGCATGGCCCCAGCCTGGGCGCAGCAACCAGCCGCCGGCGAGGCCCCCGACCCAGCCGGCGGTCGTTAGCGCCCCGGCCCCGCTCAGAAATCCTCGTCGTGAAGGCCTCACGACCGATGTCGTTTCGTTCATATGAGTCTCCCCTTGTCTGTTGTTATGCACGGCTGGCAGCCCAAAAACCCTGAGGCCGTATCTTCACGAAAGCCAACGCGATCAGGAACACCAGCGGGTCGGCCAAAACCGGCGGCACCAGCCACGGCAGCCCGGACGCCATCACACCCACCGCGCCCGCACCGAGCACCGGTCCCTGGAATGTGCCTACGCCGCCCAGCATAACGGACAGGAAGGCCTGCACCAGAAATCGAATGCCGATATCGGCAGACAGTTGATATAGCGGTACGATCAGCGCCCCTGCCAGTCCCGCGAGCGCGGAGCCGAACGCGAACGTCAGTCCGTACAACCGGGTGGTCGATATGCCGCAGGCCCGCGCCAGCATCGGATTTTCCAAGGCGCCGCGGATCCGCAGTCCCACGGGTGTGCGGGCCAACATCCACCAACTCGCCGACAGCACCACCAGCGTGGCCGCGATGATGATGGTCCGCCAGATCGAGAAATTGATGCCACCTAGCGAGAACGAGCCCTCGATCGGCTGTTCGATCGACACGTAGTGTCCTCCGAGCAGGCCGCGCACGGTCTCCCGGATGACCAATCCGATCGCGTAAGTTCCAAGCATTGCGATGATCGGTGCGGCGTAGAAGCGCCTGATTATGATGCGCTCCATCGCCAGGCCGAGCAGTCCGACCACAATCGGCGCGGCGAAAATGCCAAACCAAAGGCCCAGGCCCAGCGAGGCTGAAAGATAGACAGTATAGGCACCGAGCAAGACGAACTCACCGTGAGCAAAATTGAAGATGCCCATCATGCTGGCGACGACACCAAGCCCCAGGACGATCAGAATCATGACGGAACTGAACGATGCGATGTCGAAAGCCAGTGTCA
>DASYBP010000697.1:0-18543 GCA_036500715.1 Rhodopila sp. | reverse complement strand
GGTTCCCCTCGCCGTTCCGGGGCTGTCGGCGGTTCTGGCCCTCTTCATCGCGGTTCCCGCCGGCGTTGCGTGGTGGGCGCGTCCCGGCTGGCCCGCTGCTCTCACTCTGTCCGGGGCGTGGGTTCTGGCTGACCTGGCCCGCCAGTTCGTCGCGACCGGCTTTCCCTGGAACCCGCTTGGCAGCGTTTGGGCGTTTCCCGGCCCCCTGGGCGACATCACGATCCAGCCGGCCAGCTTGATTGGCGTTCATGGGCTGACGCTGGCCACGATCGCGTTGGCATCGCTGCCTCTGCTAGGCTGGGCCTGGCGCGCCGGCGGCCTGGTGTTGCTCGCGCTGTGGTGCGGTTTCGGCCTAGCCCGGATCGACCGGCCGATGCCGCCCGGCCCGGGTCTGACCGTACTGCTGATCCAGGGCAACGTCGCGCAGGGCCAGAAATGGGATCGCGCGTTGATGGTCTCGATTTTTCATCGCTATCTGGACCTGACCCGTCAGGCGGTCGCCGCGGCCGGCGGCCGGCCCGCCGTCGTGGTCTGGCCGGAGACCGCCAGTCCGGCCCTGTTACAGACCGACACCGAGGCCCGGCAAATGATCGCCGACGCGGCGGGGGGCACGACGGTGCTTGCCGGCGCGGTACGGTTTGATGACGCCGGACGTCCTCGCAACAGCCTGTTCGCCCTGGGCCCTGACGGCCAGATCGAGGGCATATACGACAAATGGCACCTCGTCCCGTTCGGCGAGTATCAGCCGGACTGGCTGCCGGTTGGGATCCAGGTGGTGCCGGGCGGTGGGTTCGCCCGCGGCCCCGGCCCACGGAGCTTGCATGTCCCGGGCCTGCCGCCGTTCGGCGCACTAATCTGCTACGAAGCGATTTTCCCCAGCCAGGTCGTGGATCCGAACGACCGGCCGGCGTGGATGGTCAATGTGACCAACGACGCATGGTTCGGCAACTCCGCCGGGCCGCGCCAGCATTTGACGGCTGCCAGACTGCGCGCGGTCGAAGAGGGCCTGCCATTGATGCGTGCGGCCAATACGGGCATATCTGCGGGCTTCGACGCCAAAGGACACGAGCTTGGCCGCCTCGACCTGCAGATCACAGGTATATTGCCGCTGCGCTTGCCAACTGCACTTGCTTTGCCATTGTATGCGCGGTTTGGCTTACTGCTACCCGGTGGCCTTGCATCGGTGTTTATAATGAGCGGTCTGCTGGCAAAATCAAATAAGCGGGCTCCGCTTCGTGCTAATTTTTATACGAATTAAAATATATATTACCCACTGACGTAAAATTTCCCGCCAAGTGACAATTTTTGGTTGCATCAGCCGCGGGAACGCTCTAGTTTTGAATTATGGTTCCTCGCTTGAAATTGCAGATGAGAAATTGCAGATGATACGACGGGCGAGGCAGTGTCATTGGGATCGCGCACGGAAAGAGGATTGAAGGCTATGGCAGGGGCCGAACAAGCGTTGGGCAGTGAACGTGAAAGTCGCCCCAGCCCTATTGACGTGCACGTTGGCTCGCGCATCCGCCTCCGCCGCACCCTGCTAGGAATGAGCCAGGAACGCCTCGGCGAATCGCTAGGCCTGACATTTCAGCAAGTACAGAAATATGAGCGCGGCGTCAACCGCGTCGGCGCCTCCCGGTTGTTCGACCTGTCGCGCGTGCTGGACGTGCCGATCAGCTTCTTTTTCGATGACATGCCAGACAGCCTCGCTGCCAACTTCGGCGGTCTGCCGACCCGTCGGTTCGGGGGTCACGCCGAAACGCAGGACCCGTTCGGCGACGACACGCTCAGCCGTCGCGAAACGCTCGAGCTTGTGCGGGCGTATTACCGCATCACCGATCCGTCGGTCCGCAAGCGCGTATTCGACCTCATAAAGTCGATGGGGCCCGCTGAGACCTGAGTAAGTCGATGGGCCCGCCGAGACCCAAGAGGACGCAACCTAAATTTCGTCGCGTAGCTGAGGATTGTCGAACCGCGGATTTGCGGCATGATAGATTGCCCGCCTCAGCGCATCGAACAGCGACATCTTGTCCGGTTCGGGCAGAAATGCACCGATCTCGCAAAGCCGGCCGTGGCTGCTGAGTACGACACGGGGAATCCCTTTCGTCGCGTCGAGATCAATCCGCAGCCACGCGGCCGGAAGCGAGTCCTGTTTTCGCCGGCCCTTCCAATCAGTTCGGGTAACGGTCAGTTGCGTCGAATCAAGCATGATTAACTCGCTGGCCCTGGCCCGACGTTGATTGATGGCCAGCAACGCAACTAGCAGCGGGACATCGATAAAGCTGAACGCCACGACCGGCCAGGCGCCCCATAGCCAGAAGCGCAACGCCACGGCGGTCGTCCCCACCATCAGGACCCCGAGGACCACGGCGAGCCCCGCGCGCGTCAGGCTGCGATGCGGAACAATCAGCGCCTCGAAGACCGGCGAACGTACGTGTGACATCCCATCACCTTACAGCGCCGCCGCCACCCGGTCACCCCAGGGCTACCCCAAGCGGGGCAGCAGCGCGATCACCCTGGTGGGCTACCGGAGGATCCCCCTGTCGCCAACACCAAAGCCGCCCGCCGCATTGGCCAGTCGCTGCAGATCGGTACGTGGCAACAGCAGATCAGCGGACCCCCCGCAGTCACCGTTGGCCTCCGCGGTCATTGAGCCAGCCCAGTGAATCCGATACAGCAGCGCAGGTTCCTCTAACCCCTCGACCACGATGCTGCCGCCCCTGGCGGCCATGACGTTCGGATCAAGCGAGCAACCGGCCACCGGCGATCCGGCCGCGGATACCAGCGTGGCTGGAACCGTCACCTGCCACGCGTCGGCGTCCTGCGATCCTGGCTTGAATGTGACGATATCACCGACTTTCGGACGAAACTCGTCCAACTGCAGGACGAGGAAGGCGCTCACGCACCCTGCTAACATGATCGCCATCGCGGCCAGAATCGGCAGCCATGGTGCAAGAGAGGATCGCTGTGGAGCGTTGCCGCGGCTGGGTCCATGTTGATCAGGTCGTCTCACGGCATTTCTAACCCTTGATCACGCTTTCGCGAACTCTCTTATCGTTCCCCCTTATATCGTGCGGTTCGTTGCGCTTACGTTGTGCAGCGCAGCATTAAATCAAGCTTTTGCGTCTCGCATTGGCGTCATACCTGCCAATAGTCGAACGACTAGGTGAGTAGGCGAGCCGGTGCGTTCCGGCCATCCCGGCGTCGCTGGGTTGCCTGGCGTAACGAATGGTCAGCCACAATTATTCCGTTACTATCGTCGCGGCGAAGTATTTCAGCGGCAGCCAACTTGACCGCAAGTGCGGCGATCGCGCGACCGCATCGGCCGACCTACCTGGTCAGTTGCGCCGGTCGATAGGAACCTGTGCCCGGCTCGCTGGCACCTCCGACCAAACCTTGTTCAAGCCTCCGGCTGTCATCAAGCGGACGCTTGCGGACTCCTGAACACCCGCCTATGTGGGGGCGCCAAAGCAGCGGAAAGGCCCGGCCGCCGATGGCACTCGACATTCCCCAGCAATCGCTTGTTTCGCCTACGCATGCGGGGGTGATGTCCCGAGTGGAGGAGGCCCTGGCATTTGACGACGTACTCGTCGTGCCGGCCTATTCGCAGGTGCTCCCTTCCGCCACCAGCACGGTAACACGGCTCACCCGCGGCATCACGCTGAACATACCACTGATCTCAGCCGCCATGGATACGGTCACCGAGTCGGAAATGGCCATCGCCATGGCCAAACTCGGCGGCATGGGTGTGATCCATAAGAACATGACGGCCGAACAACAAGCCGCCCAGGTTAGACGTGTCAAGAAATACGAATCCGGTATGGTGGTGGACCCGCTGATCATCCATCCCGATCAGACCTTGGCCGACGTGAAACTGCTGATGACAACGCAGCGCATCAGCGGCATTCCGGTCGTCGAACGCGAAACCAATCGCCTCGTCGGCATCGTCACCAATCGCGACGTCCGCTTCGCCACTGAACCCAGCCTCAAGGTCTATGAGTTGATGACGCGGGAGAACCTCGTCACCGTCACCGCCGACGTGGGCGCCGAACGGGCCCGCCAACTGCTGCACAAGCACCGCATCGAAAAATTGATCGTGGTCGATGAAGACTATCGTTGCATCGGCCTGATCACCGTCAAGGATATGGACAAGGCCGAATCCCATCCACTGGCCAACAAGGACGAACTGGGCCGGCTGCGCGTTGCCGCCGCAACCGGTGTCGGCCCGGACGGCGAAGCCCGGGCGCGCGCACTGATCGCCGCGGAGACGGACGTGATCGTCGTGGACACCGCCCATGGTCACTCCGCGGAGGTGTTGCGGGCGGTGGAGGCGATCAAACGGACCTCCAACACTGTGCAGGTGATCGGCGGGAACGTGGCGACGCCGGAAGGCGCTCGGGCACTGATCGCCGCCGGCGTGGACGCTGTGAAAATCGGCATCGGGCCCGGCAGCATCTGCACCACGCGCATCGTGGCTGGCGTCGGCGTGCCGCAATTCACCGCCGTTATGGAGACCTCCGCGGCGTGCCAGGAGCAGGGCGTTCCGTCGATTGCCGATGGCGGCATGCGGACCAGCGGCGACTTGGTTAAAGCCATCGCCGCGGGCGCCGATTGCTGCATGATCGGCAGCTTGCTTGCCGGCACCGACGAGGCGCCCGGTGAGGTCTTCCTGTATCAGGGCCGTTCTTACAAGTCGTATCGCGGTATGGGCAGCCTGGGCGCGATGGCGCGGGGATCGGCCGATCGGTATTTTCAGCAGGACATCAAGGATCAGTTGAAACTGGTCCCGGAAGGTGTCGAGGGCCGCGTTGGCTACAAGGGCACGGTCGGGAACGTCGTCCACCAATTGGTCGGCGGATTGAAGGCGGGCATGGGATACACCGGCAGCGCCGATATCGCCGCCCTGCAGACGAACACGCGGTTCCGGCGCGTCACCGGGGCTGGCCTTCGGGAGAGCCATGTGCATGACGTGGCTATTGACCGGGAGGCGCCGAACTACCGGCAGGACTGATCGGTGTTCATTTCTCCGATATTCGATTCGATATTTAGGGTTTCGTTAACCCTTCACGTTTTATAGTGCGCGGCATGTTGTCACCGACGACGTTCATTGGGATCGCAAAAGCCGTTGCGCCCACCGCTCAGCCGGTTGCGGCGCGTCCTGCTCAGGGCACGGCCGCGGCTGGGGTTATGCCCCTCGGGCCGGGGCTGCAGCGCGCCCGCATTCAGCCGACGCAGCCGCTGGGTGCCGGCGCGCCGCCTGTCGCGGTCAGACCTCCCCTGACCGCCGCGCCGAACCCCTCGGTTCCGCCGCCGCGGAACCTGCCGCGCGGATCATTGTTGGACCTGAGCGTCTAGCAACCGGCTTCGTCGCGCCCCTGCGGATGCCGACCCCGGGGATGGCGGGTTTCGCACTTGCTCCCGGCGCCCAGACCCGTCAGTTTGATCGCCCATGTCGTCCTTTGTTCGGCGGATTCCCGAAGGTGACAACCGCGAGCGCATGGTTTGCGCCGAATGCGGTCATGTCGCCTATGAGAATCCTAAGATCATTGTCGGCGCCGTCGTGGTCGCCGACAATCAGATCCTGATGTGCCGCCGCGCGATCGAGCCTCGCAGGGGCTTTTGGACGCTACCCGCAGGCTACATGGAACTGGGCGAAACGCTAGAGGAAGGCGCGGTGAGAGAGGCGGCAGAGGAAGCCTGCGCAACAATCGCCATCGACGGCATTCTCGGCGTCTTCAGCATTGCGCGAATCGGCCAGGTGCAAGTGATATTCAGGGCACGCTTTGCCGACCCTGGGTCGCCCGTCTTCGGCCCAGGGGATGAAAGCCTCGAGGTCCGGTTGTTCAGAGCGCACGACATTCCCTGGGCTGAGATCGCATTTCCATCGGTGCATTGGGCCCTGAACGCCTGGCGAGCGGCGGCTGGCGCACCGCTCGGCAGGCCAGCCGGCGATCCCCTGGACGACCGTCGCGGCGTTCACCACTTGCCTCCATCCACTTCGAGCAAAACGGCAAAGTCGGAACTATGAAAAAACTTCTGCTGCTGGCGGCATTTTTCTTCCCGGGCGGCTTCGCGACAGCGGAAGAACTCCCCCTGCCGCCCATCCCGCCCGAACACCCACCTGCAACCGTCGCCGCACCCATTCCAAACGTCAACGCCCGGGCGCCGGTCACGCCAACTTCCTCTAAGCCCAGCGTGAACGTGACGATGTACCGTGCGCCGATGTATGACCCCGGCGTCGGATTCACCCCGGGGTCGCGATATCAGTCCAGCGAGGATCGCAAGCCCATTCAGACCCCAGGGTTCAGCGTCAGCGTGCCGATCGAGTAGCCGCCCGGAATAATCGTACCAGGCGCCACAGCGTTAACCCGGCAGAGCACAGCTAATTGGGACGTGAGTGTCCTCGGCAATTGCCTGCAGCGCCGCGATAATGACCGATGGCACGCCTCCCAACACAGTTTCCAATGCGGGGCGAACTGTGGCACTGTCCGACGGCATCCACATGACGACCGTTGCTGATCAGAATCAGTTGGTACCCGTAGTGACAATCTGACTTTGCACTACAGCGGCCCGCGGCGTGCATTGGGACACCCTGATGCGGAACGGTCGCTAAATTGTGAAGCCAGCAAGCCGAAATATGCTCTCGCAACTAAGCACGAATTCGTGTTCTTTTCCGTCTCGGATCCGGCATCGTGGCCGTTTGGAAACCATGGCGGGTTCGTTCACAAGAGCCGGGTCGCCCAGCGGGGGTGCCAGCGGGGTATCGGTTCACCAATCAAAAGGGTCCCGGGTTGCATAAACTAAGGCCGGCGCCCATTGTGTCGACAAAACAAGTGTCCATCCGCCCAGACTTGGCGGATGGGAGCTTGACGGTATGAAGTTATCAACCCGTCTGGTGCTGCTGATCCTCGGGTGCCTGCTGCCGATCCTGACGGCGCAGGTCTACTCACAGGTCAATCTCTACGCGGAGCGGCACGAGCAGCTTGGCAGCCTAGCGCTCCGCCAGGCGGCGCTCGCGTATGCCGACATGGCGAGCATCGTCGATGGCGTGCGCCAACTCGGGGCGGTCGCCGGACAATTTCCCTCCCTCCACACCACGGGCGAACGTTGCGATCAGCGGCTGACCGCACTCCGGCAGAACCTCATACAATATCGCTTCCTGGCGGTACTCTCGCCGGCAGAGGGCGGCCTGCTGTGCACGTCGGACGGCGCGCCGAACGATATGGCGCCAAACCATTCCGAGTGGATCGCCGACTTGCTGGCGACCCCGGATCTCGCGGTTGGTCAGTTGGTGACCGACCCGGCTCAGAAAAACCGCTTCCTGCCGGTTGCCACGCGCATCTCGGACCAGGGCCCTGGCGAACAGCCCCGGGTGCTGATTGTAGGCCTGGATACCGACTGGTTGGTGCGGCATCTGCAAGCCGCGCGGGTCGACAGTCCGACCGCGATGTCCCACGCGACCCTGATCATCGTAGATCGAGCCGGGAACATCGTCGGTCAGGTCCCAAACACCGCGGATTCGGTCGGCAGACCGGTGCCGCCCTGGCTGGTTCCGCTGCTGAGCCGGAAAAACCAGGTTGTTGAAACCATCACTGATCCGGAAGGGCACACCATCGTCGCGGCCTACGTCGCAAACGCGGCATCGCCGATCGGGCTATCGGTGATCGAAGCCCTGGCGCTTCCCGATCTGACCGCCGATATCGACCAGGCGACCTACCAGGATCTGCTGGTCATCGGCGGCGCCGCCCTCGTCGCACTCGTTCTGGCATGGGTCGCTGGACGTCGCTTCATTTTTCAGCCTACCGAGGCGTTATTGCAGGCCGCCCGCAAATGGCGCGAAGGCGATCTGAGTGCGAGAGCGAACGCGATGGATGCCGGTTCCGAGTTTTCCGCTCTGGCGCAATCGTTCAACGCGATGGCCGCCGGGCTGCAGGCGCGGGAGATGGAACGGCGGATGCAGTCCAGCTTCCTCGAAGCGCAGGTGGCGGAACGCACGCGGGAACTATCCGAAACCAACAACCGGCTCCAGGTGGAGATCGCGGGACGCGAAAAGACCGAGGCGGCACTGCACCAGGCACAGAAGCTGCAAGCCGTTGGCCAGCTCGCCGGCGGCATCGCGCATGACTTCAACAACATGCTCGCAACCGTCCTGGGCAATCTGGAGCTTATGGAGCGGCGAGTTTCCCAGGCCGGTGATGATTGGACCCAGGCCGACTGCGATCGGCTCCTGCGCCTCATTGAGCGCGCCACGGGGGCGGTCACCCGTGGTGGCCAGCTCACCTCACGCCTGCTCGCCTTCTCCCGCCGCCAGCGGCTGGCGGCGCGTCCCACCGACGTCAACGCCCTCCTCGGCGAACTCATTACTTTGGCAACCAGCACGCTCGGGCGGCGGGTTCAGGTGGTGCCGGAACTGGCCGACGACCTGTGGCCGGCGATGGTAGATCCCAGCCAGGTCGAGGCCGCGATCCTCAACCTCTGCTTGAACGCCCGCGACGCGATGCCCGATGGCGGCCGGCTGACGGCGCGGACGTCGAACCTCACGGTCGTGTCCGGCGCCCCATCCGGCGCCGACAATCAGCTCACGCCGGGCGCCTATGTACAGGTATGCATTTCGGATACCGGAACCGGCATGACGCCCGAGGTCAAGGCTCGGGCATTCGACCCCTTCTTTACCACGAAGGGCCCAGGGGCAGGCTCCGGGCTTGGCCTCAGCCAGGTCTACGGCATGGCACGTCAATCCGGCGGGAACGTAACAATCGATAGCACGCCGGGCGAAGGGACCCGGGTCACGCTTTGCCTGCCGCGCGCGTTGGCGAGCGAGGATACCGGGACACCCCCGGAAGAAACCGTGGTTGACCTGCCACAGCCCGGCACGCCGGGGGAACTGATCCTGGTGGTCGATGACGACAACGCGGTGCGTCAGGTCACCGTCGAGATGGCGCGTGATCTCGGCTGTGACGTGGCGCAGGCGTCGGGCGGCGAACAGGCCCTCGCTTTGGTTGGCAAGCTAACCCCCAAGCTGGTACTGCTGGACTATGCGATGCCGGGCATGAATGGGCTTCAGCTCGCGCGCGCGCTGCGGGAGCGTGGGTTGACCGCACCCATCGCGCTGGTAACCGGCTACGCGGAATTGTCCGAAGCTGATGTCGCGGCGGGCCAGCTTGCCGGTCTGCTGCGCAAACCATTCACGATTCGGGAACTGCAAAGCCTGCTCACCCAGCTTCGTGCGGCAACGAACGTTGAAGCGGCCTGCCTTTAATCTGGGGACGGGTGGTCTGAGGCCAGCGGGCTCCAGGGGCAAAATGCTTGCCCAGCTACCAGACGAAGCGTGGCAGCGTCGCGATCGGCGCAACTCCGGCCTCTCGGGCAGCCGCCTCGGCCTTGGCGGTGTCGAACGTCCCGTCCGCCGCCAGCAGGTTCCCCGCGTGGATGCCATCAAGCACCCAACAGGCCGCCAGATCGACGCCCACCGCCCCAGCGATATCAGTGCGGAGCGAATCGCCGACCGCGAGGACGCGATTCGGCGGTAAATCGAGCTGCTCGAGCACGGGCTGATAGATCGCCGGGTCGGGCTTTCCAAGCGAGCGGACCTCACCGCCTAGTTCGCCATAGCGCGCCGCGAGCGCCCCAGCGCAAAGCACGCGGACCCCGGCGCGAATGACTTCCAGATCCGGATTGGCGCAGATCATCTTCAGCCGGTAACGCGCGCACTCCACCAGCGTTGGCTCGAATTCGGCCATATCGCTTGGATTCCTTTGATCATCGGGGCCGGTGTTCAGCACGAAATCGGCCTCGGCCGGCGCCGTGACCTCGGTCAGCGGCAGCCCAGCCAGCACTGGCTTGTCGCGATCGGGGCCGAGGTGGAAGACACGGCGGCCGAGTTCGGCCCACCAGAGATCGGGCGGATTGCGCAATGCGCGCCGCACTGCCTCTCCGCTCGTCAGGATGCCGGTGTAGAGCGAGTCCGCGATCCCCATCCGCCGCATCAGCGTCCTGACCGCATCATTCGGGCGCGGCACGTTCGACAGCAGCAGGGTCCGCTTGCCAGCGTCGCGCAATTGCCGCAGCGTTTCGACGGCATGTGGGAATGCGTTGACCCCATCATGGATCACGCCCCACAAATCGAGGATGAAGCCGTCGTAGCGCTCAGCCAGCGGAGCGAATCTGGACAGATGTTCCATCAAATCGCCAATTCCTGTGCGCGTGTGCCGACCGCATCCCGCACCGTCGCGAACCGGGCGTCACGGAGCGCTGCTAGCAGCTCCGCCTTCAGTTTCGGGATCAGCGGCGGCCCGTGAAACGCAAAGCTGGTGTAGAGCTGTACCAGCGAAGCGCCGGCCTGAATCTTTGTTAGTGCGTCACGACCGGTAAAGACGCCGCCCGCGCCGATCAGAGCCAGCCGGCCGCGCGCGAGCAGATAGGTGCGCGCGAGCATGGCGGTCGCCAGCGGCTGCAGCGGCAGGCCCGACAGGCCGCCGGCTTCGCGAGCATGCCGGGACCTTAGCCCGGGCGGGCGCGAGATTGTGGTATTGCCGACGATCAGGCCCTGAACGCCTTCATCGACACAGGTTTCGACAACCGAGGCAAGGCTGTCCGGCGATAGATCAGGCGCAATCTTCACCAATATGGTTGGGCGCTCCGCCACCGATCCGACCGCCCGCAAAATACCGCGCAGCTCCGTTTCAGACTGCAGATCCCGCAGCCCTGGGGTGTTGGGCGATGAGACGTTGATCACGGCATAATCAACCAGCGAGCTGATCGATCGAACCAGCGCCGGATAGTCGCGCACCGGATCAGCGCCAATCTTGTTGATGCCGACATTGGCCCCAAGCGGGATCGTCCGGCCCGTAAGCTTCGCCAGGTTCCGTTGATAAACCTCGATGCCAAGGTTGTTGAATCCAAGGCGGTTTATGACGCCGTGATCCTCGGTCAGTCGAAAGATTCGCGGGCGCGGATTGCCGGTCTGCGGACGTGGCGTAACCGAGCCTGTTTCTACAAAGCCGAAGCCCAGCCGCAGCAGCGCAGGGCCGGCGGCGGCGTTTTTGTCAAAGCCCGCCGCGAGCCCGATCGGGTTGCCGAATCCGCGCCCGAACACTCTAACCGCCAGCGCAGGGTGGTCGGGGCTGAACAGGTCCGGAACCAGTCCCCACGACAGCGCCTCCAGAGCCACAGCATGCGCCCGTTCCGGATCAAGCAGGCGCAAGGCGGACAGGCCCGCGGCGGTCAACTGCAACAACATTGACGCGGGTTATGCCCGCAACCACGAACGGCTCAAAGAATGAAATCGCCCCAGCGTCGTGTGTCCGACACGCCCAATACGTCCCGGTGTCCGACACGCCCAATACATCCCGGTGTCCGACACGCCCTATACATCCCGGGTCCGACACGCCGGCTCTACCGGGCGGCGCCTCGCGAACGCGGGGTGCCGACGCCGGCATCTTCCCCATCCGGAAGCGACAGGCGCTCCTGCAGGAATGCAACCCGTTTCTCCATGATCTCGACAATCGCCCGCAGCACAATGCACTGGGCCAGTGCCGTATTCAGGCGCTGTCGAAGCGAATCCGTATCCCTTTCATAGTCCCTGATCACCTGGCGCATGCCAGCGATTTCCGCCATCAACATCTCGAGGAACGCCGTCCGCTGACCGGTTTCGGCGACACAGATCTCCGTGTTCGTGTCGATCAGCTCAGGCTGGTCCTGATGATAATCCCTGTGTGGCCGATGCGGCACCCAGGGGTCGAGCGCGCCGAGCAAAGTGGGCAGGAGAGACCAGATCGGCGTGGCGTGTGAAGAAAAAAATGCCAAGGGACCCAACTTTCATTGCGAAGTAGTTAGAATAGCCGACAACAGGTGGTAGGTTACGCCGAGCGTGCGGTGGGCGGGTCAGTCGGGAGCTTGATGTCCAGGCCCATTCCGCGTTCGTTGAAGAACGCGATCCACCTCTCCATGATCTCGTTCGACGCTTTCAGGACGAGAATTTGTGCGTCGGCCGCATTCAGCCGCTGTCGCAGGCTTTCCTTTTCGATTTCCGCTGCCTTGATGATCTGACGCATCTCGGACACCTCGGTCATCAATGCGGCGCGGAACGCTGTGCGCTCCGCCGCTTCGGCATTCAACATCTCTGCGCTCATCGCCATCCGGCTGCGTTCGACCGTGGCACTGATATTCCGCAGGCTCAGCAGCCAAGCACCAATCCCACTGGCGCTAGCGGAGAGAACCGCCCAGATGGGGGTTGCATGGTCTGCGAGGAAGACCATCGGATCCAAATCGTTAGTCCCGGGTCTTGCGTATGACGGCAATGGTGTAGATGCCGTCCGGAATGACCACCGGCCCCAGCCTGATCATGACATTGATTTCGGCCCCGTTCTTACGAACGGCTCGAAAGGTCATTCTCTCGGTTAAATCGCGGACCCCGGGGTCCTCGGAGTACTCACGTCGCAGCATGACGTGACGCGGGCGGACGGCCTCAGGCACCAGGACCTCTGGCGCCTGTCCGGTGATTTCGGAGCGGTGATAGCCGAACATAAGTTCGAACCGGGCATTTACCCAGACGATGAGGCCGGCTTGGCTGGTGACTATGATTGCGTCTGGAATGGCCTCGGAAATGGCTCGGCTGAGCGCACCATGGCGAAGCCAGCTCTCAGCGTCGCTGATCGCCGCCTCAGCCAGTGTGCGATACCGCTCGATGATCGCCTTCGCGTCCTCGGCAAGGATCATGGTGTCGTCGGGCATGTGGAAGGTGTCCCTTCATCGGCGCGTTTGCGCCAATCGTTCGAATACAATCGCTGGATAAGCGTTCCGCCACCGCTTGCTCGTCCTCCGCGATCACCGACCTCGGGCCGCCCGCCGGCGCTGCAGCGGCGGCGACCACGTGGCGAGGCAAATTGCCCGTTCGCTCGGCTGGTCTGTGTATGCCAGGATTCGGTATGGATGCGACTTAGCAATAAACGCGGTTACAAAAAACGCTTACGGCGTCTCTGCCTGGCCGGACGGCTGTTGCAGAGCCGCCTCGAGACGGTTCACCGCATCGCGGGCGCGCGTCAGATCGGCCAGTGTCGGCCGTCGGTCGGCGCGTTCCAGAACAGACAGGGCATGGCGAGCAGCACGATCGGCGACTTGAACGCGGTGGACGTAGTCCGCTGTCACATCCTGCGCGGTCACCGCCGGGAGCTCCCGCTTTTCAATGGCGCGATAGGCTTTGAGCACCGACGCGACGTGGGACGGGTGGACTTCGGCCGGCTGGGTGGCGACGGGTGGTGGAACGGGCGGTGGCGGCGGTGGTAAAACTGGTTTCGAGACGCAACCGCAGAGTCCAGTCAGGACCATGAGCACCAACGGTTTCACCGGCGTGGCCCCGCCGGCAGATTAACCGGTGGCACCCGGTCTGCAACGAAATTCATCTGTGCCTCCAGCACGGCAATATGTTCTTTCTCCGAAGCAATTGCGTCCTCCAATGCTTTGCGCGTGTCGGCTTCCCGCTGGGCCGCCTCGTTCAGCCGGCGATCGACATCCTCGTGCAGCGAATTGATCTTTATGCCGGTGTCAGCCGCCGCATACCGGTTTTCCGACACCCAGACGCTAAGGCTCCAAAGCGTGCCGCCGGCGATCCCAAGCGCGAACAGAGTGAAGTGAATCAATGCCAGATAGATCGGCAGACCAATCAACCGCTTAACCGGCGGGGTGTCTGACATCCGTCCTCTCCTCCTGGGCCCAAGGCAGGCTATTGGCGGTTTGCGCGAGTTTCCGGCCCCGCATAATGCCTGCTGTCGCAGTTCCGCCGTGTCGTGGGTCGTCAAGCATGATTAGTAAGTCTCCATTAATCGGCGCTGGCAGATTGATGGCCCGACTGGTTGACGGCCCAGCCGGCTGCAACGCCATCCTGCTCGGCGGGACGAGCTTGCTTTAGAGCGTCACATCAAGAAGACTGTCCGCGTGTGGGATCAGCCTTACCTTGAGACCTGTTGCCGCTCCGCGCTTCACCGGCTTCGGCTCAGCGGGGAGGCAGGTCGTCCCCCGGATCTGCTGGATGGTTCGTGCCTGGCCCGCATCGCATCGATGCGACTGTGCGATCAACGCGCCGACGGGCGTTTCGTGATCACTGCGGACGGGGTGCGACGGCATGCGACCGAGGTGCTGAAGCAACCCGCCGTCAGGACAGCGGGGCGGTAACCACCGTCTCGATGTCCGCCAGGGTCACGCAGAGAATACATGCACCGTCGGTCGCGGTGACCATGATCATGTCTCCGGCGCTCAGCATGTCGCTGGCATCGGCCAGGTAGTTTCCGCCGCTGACGGCCTCCAGCTTGTCCTTGCCCGATTTGTAGTGCCACAGGGTAAATCCGTTCGCATAGGCGAGAACCGACAGGTTGCGGATGGCGAATGCCATTTTGGCGCCCTTTCCATAAAAAAACCGCCACCCAGGGCGGGTGGCGGTTGACCAGTTTGGGGAGAGACTACACCGACGGGCGCACCTCGCCCGTTGATGTCAGGACATTAAGAGAATATGAGGGAAGATGTCAACGATAATTTTCCTAATGATATGAAAATTAACCGATGATGCCCTTAACCCGCAACGGCCACTCCAGCCGTTCGAGTGCCTCCACCCACAACCTATGATCGTGACGCTCGGCTGCCACCGCCGGGTTCGGCGGCATCTGTCGCTCGCCCCAGACGCGCAGCGCGCGCGCATGTGCGAGGTCAATGCGCTTTTGCCGATACAGCGCGTCAAGGCATTTCACCACGTCATCAGGGTCGCAGGGCCGGGCGACCAGGCCTTTGTTGGCGGTATAACGGGCGCCTTCGCGACGAGCGATCAGCGCCGCCATGGTCCAGAGCCATGCATGTTCGCCGCAGTCGAACGGCTGGGTTTGCGGAGGCCGCGGCGAAGAACCAGCGGCGACGGAGGCGTAACGCAAGGCGACGGGCATGAACGGCATCCAGTTGGGTTGCGGACGATCGGAACCGCGAGGGTATATAACCATAGGTTGCATACAAAGGCAAGTAAATATGGTTGTTTTTCCTATTTCCTTCGGCAGCAATTCCTAGGATAATGATCTCGGAGTCGATTCTCTCAGACTTCGGCCAACGCCGTACGCGCTGGTGCAACAGGAGCCGCACGATGAAGCACGAGGACGTCTGGCGCGCCATCGACACGCTGGCCGCCGAAAATGGGTTGTCCGCCTCGGGTCTGGCCAAGCGTTCGGGACTTGACGCGACAACGTTCAATCCGTCCAAGCGGACGATGCCGGACGGCCGGGCGCGCTGGCCCAGCACCGAGAGCGTCGCCAAGGTTCTGGACGCCACGGGAGCGACACTGGAAAGCTTCACCTCCCTGGTGTCCGGCGCCCGAGCCCTGGCCAGTGGCGGCGGTTCCCGATCGATGGCGCGCCGGGTGCCGTTGATCGGCCTCGCCCAGGCCGGGGGCGAGGGGTATTTCGACGACGGCGGCTATCCCGTCGGCGGCAGTTGGGATGAAGTGAGCCTGCCGGAAATTGCCGATCCCAACGCCTATGCGCTGGAGATCAGCGGTGATTCGATGGAGCCGGTGTTTCGCGATGGCGATCTCGTCATCGTCTCGCCGTCCGCGCCGATCCGCCGCGGCGACCGTGTCGTGGTGCGAACCGCGGACGGTCAGGTCATGGCCAAGCAACTGGCGCGCCGCTCCGCGCGTCGCGTCGAGTTGAAAAGCCTGAATCCCGAACATCCGGACTACAGTTTCGATCTGGCCGATGTGAACTGGATCCATCGGATCGTCTGGGCGAGCCAGTAGCGTGCGGACCCACCTGCCGCAGCCACCGAATTTCCTTTGACGAGACAGCACCCCCGGGGTCAGATCAATAGCGGGAGGTTGCTCTGATGCACCGAATCGTCTTGGGTTCGATGGCCGCCTTGATGCTGATCACGCCGATGGTCGCTACGCCCGTTTGGGCGGACGACGTTGATGTCGCCTTGGTGCTGGTCACCGATGTTTCGCGCAGCATCGACGATTCCGAGTACGCGCTGGAAAAAAACGGCTATGCGAGCGCGTTCACCAGCAAGCGTGTGTTGGAGGCGATTCAGGCCGGGCCGGTTGGCAAAATCGCCGTCGCCTACGTCGAGTTCGCCAGCAGCTTCGAGGTGCGGACGGTGTTGGACTGGGCCGTGATCCGCGACAAGGCATCGGCTCAGGCCTTCGCCGATCGGCTGACGGCGGCGCCGCGCTCGTTTTGGGGCCGCACCGCGATTAGCGCGGGTATCGATCAGGGGGTACAGCTCCTGGCTGAGTCAGGCATGACCGCCGCCCGCCACGTCATCGATGTATGCGGCGACGGCACGAACAATGCCGGACGGGAAGCTGCCGAGGCCAGGGACGACGCGGTGAAGGCCGGCATCACCATCAACGGACTTGCCATCATCAACGACCATCCGGTGTCCTGGACATTCGCGCATGTCCAGCCGCCCGGCGGCCTGGCGAATTATTACCGCGAGAACGTGACTGGTGGTCCCGGCAGTTTCGTCCTGGAAGTGCATGACTTTGCCAGCTTCGGCGAGGCGATGACTCGCAAACTGGTCGATGAAATCGCCGCCGAGACGTCCGCCGCGGAATTCGCGACCGGACGCTAGTGTCCCGATCCGAAATGTGGACCAGCCGTTTTACGGACTTTCAAATCGATAAGGACACCAGCAAACCATTGTTTTCTAGTGTGGTTAATGGTTCCGAAGTCCGCTCCGGCGATGATCCCCAGTATGGCGCACCACCCCACCAGTGTCCCGGTTCGGAAGTTCGCTGTGCCTGGATCAGCCGCCTTACAAACTTCCGAATCGATCAGGACACTAGCAAGGCATCGTTTTCCAGTGTGATTCATGCTTCCGAAGTCCGCTCTGGTGCTTCCAGTATGGCGGACTTCGGAACCACTACTCTAAAGCAGGAACGGGGGACCGAATGGGCTTGATGATCAATGGGGCGTGGCAGGAACACGAACCGGATAAATCCAAGGATGGCAATTTCGAGCGCCCGGGCACGTCCTTTCGCAACTGGATCACGCCTGACGGACGTCCCGGACCGACCGGGCAGGATGGCTTCCGGGCGGTGGCGGGCAGGTACCATCTCTACATCTCGCTCGCCTGCCCCTGGGCACATCGGACCCTGATCATGCGCTCATTAAAGGGGCTGCAAACGATCATTCCGATCTCGGTGACCCATTGGCTGATGGCCGACCACGGCTGGACCTTCAACCCCGGGGAAGGCGTGCTTCCCGACCCGTTGTACAACAGCCGCTATCTCTACGAACTCTATGCCCGGGCGGACGAGACCTATTCGGGGCGGTCGACGGTGCCGGTCCTCTGGGACCACCATACCCAGACAATCGTCAACAACGAATCGGCGGATATCATCCGCATGCTGGGATCGGCGTTCGATCATGCGGGCGCGAAACCCGGCGACTACTACCCGCAGATGTTGCGAGGTGAGATTGATGCGGCCAACCAGCGGATTTACGACACACTCAATAACGGTGTTTATAAATCCGGTTTCGCCACCACCCAGGCGGCGTACGAGGCGGCGGTGATGCCGGTGTTCGAGACCCTGGATTGGCTGGAAGATCGGCTGTCACGGTCGCGCTTTTTGTGCGGTGACGCGTTGACCGAGGCGGATATCAGGCTGTTCACCACGCTGGTTCGTTTCGACGCGGTCTACCATGGTCATTTCAAATGCAACATCCGACGCATCGTCGACTACAGGCATCTGTGGGCCTATACCCGGGACATCTTCCAGATCCCGGGTATTTCCGAGACCGTCGACTTCGGCCACATCAAGCGGCATTATTATATGAGCCACCGCCGGATTAATCCGACCGGGATCGTGCCCCACGGTCCGGTACTGGATTTCGAGGCGCCCGCTGATCGCGGACGTGACGTGGACAAGCTGATCGTCTTCTGACAATCGTTTCGCACCGGCCCCGACCGTCTTCAGATCACCCCTGCCCGCTTCAGGGCCTCCTCCCCGTCGGTCCCCAGGCCCAGCCAATCGCCATAAACCTCCCCATTATGCTGTCCCAACGACGGGCTCGGCAGCGGCCGGACCCGATCGGAGCCATGCAGACGCAACGGCGAATTCGGCACGATGATCGCGCCCAGCGAGGGATGGTCGATCCGCTCCAGCATGCCCCGTTCGTGCATGTGCGGGTCATTCATCACCTCGACCGCGTTGCGCACCGGCGCCACCGGGATGCGGTAACGTCTCGCTGCCCCGACAACCTCCATCTTCCCCAGCCCCAGCGTCCAGGCCGTCACCAAGGCCTCGGTCGCGTCAATATTCGCGTTTCGCGCGGCATTGGTGGCGAAGCGCGGATCGTCCAGCAGGTCGGTTCGGCCCATCGCCCGCAGCAGGTTCCGCCAGTGTCCCTCGGTGACGACGTGGACGGCGACCCACCCGTCCTTGGTCTGAAACGCATTGTATGGCGCGCTCGACAAGCCAGCCTGGCGGTTCCCGGCGCGCGGCGGCACCTTGCCGGTCCGCAGGTGGTACTCATAGCTGGAGGCAAGCGTCGGATACACCGCCTCCTG
>DASYBP010000696.1:0-5593 GCA_036500715.1 Rhodopila sp. | reverse complement strand
TGCTCATAGAACGCGGACTGCGCGTTGCCGACGACCAGCGACATCAGCCAGTCGGGTTTGGCTTTCTGAATGTTCTGGATGGTCTGGCCAAACTGCGACACGCCCAGCGGGATCAGTTCCGTGCCCACGATCTGACCGCCGGCGTCGGTGACCAGCTTCTTCGTCCATTCGGTGGAGATCTGGCCGAAATTATAGTCCGCCGCGATGACATAAACCTTCTTGCCGTATTTCTCCATCATATACGGAATTAGGGTCGAGAACTGCTGCTCCGGCAGCCCGCCGGTGCCGATCACGTTGCCGTCGCACACGCCGCCCTCATATTGCTGGGCGTAGAACAGCAAGGCGTTGTCCTTGTCGATGATCGGCCGGATCGCTTCTCGCGAAGCGCTCGTGGCGGCGCCGAAGATCACCGCCACCTTGTCCTTTTCAATCAGACGGCGAGCGAATTCCTGGAACTTTGCGTTGTCGAACTGAGGATCATATTCAATAATCTCCAGCTTGCGTCCCAGGATTCCGCCGCCGGCGTTGATTTCGTCCGCTGCGAGGTGGGCGCCGTGCACCTTCGGCATGGTGAAGATGGCAATATCGCCAGAATGGTCCTCCAGCAGACCGATCTTCAGTGGCGGCTTGTCGTCCGCTTTGGCCGGCACGACGCACCCTAGCGCAATGCAGCCGAATGCACCGAACGCGATCGAGGCGAAGGCTTTTGTTCGACGTTTGCCCATTTTTCGGCTCCTGGTGCACGGCGGTCGGCCGGGGATTCCCGGCTTACTCCATTGTCATGCTGAAGCAAGCGCGATGCCATGACCAGGGCGCGCATCCCAAATCCGGGCATAAAAAATCACTTCACGCCGCCCTCCCGCCAACCGGCAAGGAAGAACGCAACGCTGCGTGCCGCGTGCGTTTCGACCTCCGCCCGCAGCGCCTCGAGTTTCTCGCCCAGCAATGCGCGCATCAGCACGGGCGAAAGAATCAGGTCCAGAAAGAAGCGCGCCGCGGTGGGGAGACGCTCCGGGGCGAACGCCGGCACCGGCCCGATCTCGTCCGATCGCGCCACCTCGCCCAGCAGACGAGCCACCGCTTCGGTCCCGCGCTCGCGCGACATCCGGCTGACGCTGGCTGCCAACTCCGGAAAGCGCCGAGCCTCGGCTATAGCCAATCGCAACAGACCGATCGTATCGCCGAGCAGAACCCATCGCAGCAGCGCGCAACCCAAATCCGCCAGGCGCTCCTCGGTGCCGGTGCCGCTGGGCGAATAGGTCTGGAACCGGGCGATTTTGGCCTCCACGTCGCGCATCACGACCGCGGTGAACAGCGCCTCCTTGTTGGGAAACCGGGCATAGATCGTAGGCTTGCCGGCGCCGGCCAGCGAAGCGATCTCGTCCATGCTGGCCCCGGCGAGCCCGCGTTCAAAAAACAGACGCTGGGCCGCATCCAGGATGCGGCAATCGACCTCTCCGGCAAGCTCGCGCGGCGGCCGCCCGGCACGCCCGCGGCGTCGCTCCTCCGACGGCTTTTGTTTCAAGGCAGTCCTGCTCACCACGCAATCCTTTCCAGCAATCCCACTCATCTTGCCCATAGGCAAGTCGCGAAATGGTCCGCCAACCCTCTTGACGAGCGGCGTAGCGCTTGTAATTAAAGAACTATACGGTGCCGTTCAATTAGTTTCGTCCGTCGCACCCCAAAACGCTCCGAGGTAGAACGATGTTGTCCTCGCGTCTCCCCACCGACTTCGCCTCACAGGCAGAACGCAATGCCGCGGGCGATCTTTCCACATAACAGGGGACGACACATGCGCGGTCCTCATATGGCGCCTAGCGGCGCCATCACCCGGACGCACCGCCACCCAGGCCGCGGAAGTCCGCCACGACCGGCAACTCCAATCATTCCGTTTCTGGCCGCGGCTTTTGCCGGCGAGTTGATCGTGCCGTGGAGCGTTATTTGGCTCTCCAGCGCATTTGCCTTTGATGTCCCCGCATGGTCGCTCGGGCTCATATTCGCCGGGCCACCCGCACTCAGCCTCATGGCAATGCTGGTTCATCGGGTCTTGCGGGCAATGTTGGATCGCCAAGCCGTCGATGTCAGCCGCCGGCACCCCGCGCGGCGATCTGGCCCATAGGCAACTTGCCGAACCCATCTTCCCTCTTGACGCCGTGTTGTGGCCTCAATAAATGAACTAAACGGTATCGTTCAATTAGTCTGCCGGAGGGCGGCTTATCGCCGCTTTCCACCGAACCAAAAGGAGCGCCCGTCATGACGTTGGATGATTGGGATCACCACGGGGCATCGGCGCTGGACATTCCGCGCCCGCCATCAGGCCAGGTCTCGTCGGCACCGCAGTCCGCGGAGACCGCCGAAGCCCCAGTCCGCCCTCGTTCACCGGTGCCGCAATTGCCAGTGGAAGATCGGGTCACCGAATTGTCGCCCCCGGCAGACCATCAGCATGCCGATCCGATCGAGCCCGACGCCGAACAGCCCCGTGGAGGGCTCCTCCACCGCCATCCGTTGGGCAGCCTGATGGGCGCGCTTTTGGCCGGCAACGCGGTCTTCGCCGGTTACTTCTATTGGGACAACGTTCGGCATTTCGAATCGACCGACGACGCCTTCGTCGCCGCGCGCCAGTTCGCGATCGCACCGCAGGTTTCCGGCAACATCACCGGGGTGCCGGTGACCGACAACCAGCACGTCGCCGCGGGTGCGGTCATTGCCCAGATCGACGATCGCAATTATCGCGCCGCGCTTGAACAGGACCAGGCGCAGGTTGCCAGCGCGGCAGCCGGCATCCGGAACATCGATGCGCAGATCGCCGTACAGCAGGCCCAGATCGAGGCCAACCAGGCACAGGTGGCGCAGGCCCAGGCAGCCCTGGTGTTCGCCGCCCAGCAGTCAGCCCGCTACGAAGATCTGGTGAAACACGGTGCGGGCACCCTTCAGGATGCCCAGCAGTGGGCCTCGCAATTGCGCCAGAACCAGGCGTCGCTTGCCAGTGCGCAAGCAAACCTGTCCGTCGCGCAGCGGCAGATCGAGGCGCTGAAGGCGCAACACCAAAGCGCCGTCGCAAACCTGGCGCAACAGGAAGCCCAGCGTGACCAGGCGCAACTGAACCTGTCCTATACCACCGTCACCGCGGCCCAGGCGGGGCGCGTCGTCAATCTCAGCGGCGCGGTCGGTGAATACGCTCAGGCCGGGACGGACCTGACGATGTTCGTGCCGGACCAGATCTGGGTGACCGCCAACTTCAAGGAGACGCAGCTTGATGCGATGCGACCGAACCAGGGGGTGACGATCGATATCGACGCCTATCCGGACCGCTCCATACACGGCCATGTGGCCAGCGTTCAGCCCGGCTCCGGCACCGCGTTCTCTCTGCTGCCGGCCGAAAACGCCACCGGCAACTACGTCAAGATCGTCCAGCGCGTGCCGGTCAAGATCATCATGGACAATCCGCCGGCCGACGTCGCTCTCGGTCCCGGCATGTCGGTGGAACCGACAGTGCGCATCGATCCCAGCCCGTCGCTCTATGAGCGCCTCAGGAGTTGGCTATGAGCCACGCCCAGCGCCAGGCCCGCGCCGCCGTGGCTGGCGGGGGGACCAATCCGTGGCTGATCGCCGTCCTGGTCGCGCTGGCGAGCTTCATGGAGGTACTCGACACGACCATCGCCAACGTGTCGCTGAATTACATCGCCGGCGGCCTCGGGGTCAGCGAGGACGAGGCGTCCTGGGTGGTAACGACCTACCTGGTCGCCAATGCCATCATTCTTACCGCAAGCCCCTTTCTCGCCCGCATGCTCGGCCGCAAGGCCTTCTTCCTGATCTGCCTTGCGGTTTTTACCGCCAGCTCGCTGCTCAGCGGACTTGCCGGCAGTCTGCCGACGCTGCTGCTGTGCCGCATCCTGCAGGGGTTCGGCGGCGGCGGCATGGTGCCGGTGGCGCAGTCGATCCTTGCGGACGCCTTCCCGCCCGAGAAGCGCGGCCAGGGCTTCGCGTTGTTCGGCGTCGCCGTGGTGGTCGCCCCGGTGGTCGGGCCGACGCTTGGCGGATGGTTGTCCGACAATCTGTCATGGCGTTGGGATTTTCTCATCAACGTCCCGGTCGGCGCATTCGCCATGGCGGCGATCGCGATCCTGCTGCGCGAATCCGAGGCAGCGGCGGCGGAGCGCAAGCGCTCACGCCAGCAGGGCGGCAGCTTCGATCTGGTCGGCTTCGTGCTGGTCGCCACCTTTCTTGGCGCGCTGGAGGTGGCACTCGATCGGGGGCTCGAAGATGACTGGTTCGGCTCCACCTTCATCATTGTCGTTGCCACCGTATGTGCGTTGGCGTTCATGCTGATGATCCCGTGGGAGATCAGCCGCAGCCATCCGATGATCGATCTGCGTATGGTCGCCACGCGGCAGTTCGGCGCCTGCTTCCTGGTCATGTTGGGAACCGGCGCCATCCTGATGGCAACTACCCAGTATCTGCCGCAACTGGTGCAGGACGAGTTCGGTTACACGGCGACGTGGGCCGGGATCATGCTCTCGCCGGGCGGTCTTGTGACCATGGTGATGATGTTCGTGACCGGCGCCCTGTCAGCCAAGGTGCAGCCGAAGTATCTGATCGCGGTGGGAGCACTGATCGTCGGACTTTCGATGTATGTCCTGACCAACGCGTACAGCGACCTCGGCTTCTGGTTCCTGGCGCGGGCGCGGATGCTGACAGGTCTGGGACTGCCGCTGGTTTTCCTGCCGATAACCGCCGCGTCGTACCACGGCATCGCGTCCAACAGGACCGATCAGGCCTCGGCCCTGATCAACGCGGCACGCAATACCGGCGGCTCGATCGGCGTCTCTATCGTCTCCAACGTGCTGGCGCATCGCGAGCAATTCCATCAAAGCCGGCTGGTGGAGGCCGCGATTCCGTCAAGCATTCAGTATCAGCACACGCTGCATCAGGTGACGAGCTACTTCGTCGCACAGGGAAACTCGCTGGCCCAGGCTCAGCAGCAGGCGATTGATTGGATTGGGCAGCAGATCCAGACGCAGGCCGCATTCCTGGCGTATGTGGATGTGTTCTGGGTCCTGACGCTGATCTCGCTCGCGGCGGTGCCGCTGGCACTGACCCTGCGCAAGGTGAAGCTGGGCGGGGCCGCGCCGATGGCACACTGATCACGACGAGCGCGGGAGGTGCGAATGGCCCCTGAAGAGGATAGCGATGTTCAGAACCCGTGCCCGCACACCCAGGCGCGCTTCCATTACTTTCCGGCGAATGCGCAGGCGCGTATTTCCTGCCCAGGCAAACCCTTCCCCGAGGAGCATGACGTGCGATTCGATTCGCGAAGCGATCACGATTGCCGCGTGAATCGGCCACTTCAAACCAAGTGCGACGTATCGCGCTTCTCTGATGCGCGATACAGCACCACAGTTGCGCTTGCGGTCCCACTGCCATCTGAACTCGGCATCGCTCGAATCAGGTTGGATCTCTACGCCCTGCGGCTGCGCGCCATGCCGTGAAGCGCGACCGCGGCGACAATCACCGCGCCGCGGATAAACATCTGCCAGATGACATGCAGTTTGTATCGCGACCCCCTATGTGGGGCACCGTCAGGGCAACTTGC
>DASYBP010000695.1:0-2857 GCA_036500715.1 Rhodopila sp. | reverse complement strand
CGGTCCGTGGAGAGACGTTGCGGTTCGGACGTCCGGCCTGCGGGCCAGGTCCGGGTTCCAGCTTTTGCGAGACGATTTGTCCGAACAGCCCCGGATCAGCCGAACCAAAGGTGGATGGATTGACCTCCGTGCTCTGCGTGGCCAGGCGGGCGTAACTCGCAGCATCTAGCGCCGGGTGGCCCTGGCGCGCGTCCTCGACCCAGGCTGCGAACTGGTCAGACGGCACCGCGCGCACATCGAAATGCATGTCCGAAAACCCGTCGCCGCTGAAGTGGCTCGACAGGCCATGGAAGGTTCCCGGCGCGTCCGACTGCAGGTTGAGCTGCGTCGTCATGCCGTTCATCGTGTAGATCATGCTGCCTAGCTGCGGGATGAAGAACGCGTTCATCACGCTTGCCGAGGTCAGGGCGAAGTGAACCGGCACCCCGGCTGGGATCACCAACTGATTGACGGTCGCAATATGCTGACCCGGATAGATAAACAGCCACTTCCAGTCCAGCGAGACTACTTGTACGTCAAGCGGCGGTTTATCTGACGGCAGCGGTGCGGCGGGATCGAGTTCGTGGGAACCGATCCATGCGACGCCGCCCAGCAGAATGATCGTCAGCAGGGGAATCGACCAGACCAGAAGCTCCAGCCGGCCAGAATATTCGAACTCCGGCAGGTAGATCGCCTTTTTATGGGCTGCACGAAACCACCAGGCGAAGGCAAACGTCGCGGCAATGGTTGGCAGAACGATCGCGAGCATGATCGCCAGCGAGTCAATCAGGATGGTCTTCTCGGCGATCCCGACCACGCCTTGCGGATCCAGAACCGCCGGCTGGCAGGCGGCCAAGCCAAGGGGCGCGAGCACAATGCCGCGCCAAACCCACCACGGCGATCCCCGATTCTCTGGCGGTTCGCCTGCCTCAGCGTGCATCGAAACCTCCTCTTCGTCGCCATCACCCTATCAAGGATCATGCGCCGGCCCGCTACCGTGCCGGCAGTCAAGCCTTCGCTAGTTCCGTACTGCTGGCCTTTCAAGCGACGCTCGAGGCGGCCGATTTTCCCCGGTTGACTCGGTCGATGCGGTTCGTCAGTTTCCGCTGTGTCAGTAAATATAAAAATGCAAGAAAGGGAGACGTATGGCGGCCGGCGGCTATATCGACAGGTCACACGAAAAGCGAGCAGGCCCGCCGTCCCATGAGGACGGGGCGTGACAAATCTGATCGAGGCCAAGGGCCTCCAGGCGGCTTACGGCGAAACCAAAGTTCTCCACGGTATCGATTTTGCGGTTCGTCAGGGCGGGGTGACCGCGCTCCTGGGCGCCAACGGTGCGGGCAAGACCACCACGCTGCGCGCCATCTGCGGTCTGGTCCGCACCCACGGCAACATCACACTCGGCGGCAAGCGCATCGACGGCATGGCGACCGAAGACGTCGTCCGCCTTGGCGTCGCTCACGTCCCTGAAGGACGCGGCACCTTCATGGAACTGACGGTCGAGGAGAACATGCGTCTCGGCGCCTACATCCGCCCCGCGCGGGAGGCAACAGCGGATTTCGAGCATATCTTCGGCTACTTCCCCCGCCTGAAGGAACGCTACAAGCAGCAGGCCGGCACGCTCTCGGGCGGCGAGCAGCAAATGCTCGCCATCGCCCGCGCGCTCGTGCTGCGGCCGCGACTGCTTCTGCTGGACGAGCCCTCCTTCGGCCTCGCTCCGCTGATCGTGCAGGAGATTTTTCGCATCCTGGCTCGCATCAAGCGGGATGAAGGCGTCAGCATCCTGTTGGTAGAACAGAACGCCGCTATCGCTCTGCAATTTTCCGAAGACGCCTACGTGCTGGAAACCGGCCGTATCGTCATGGCGGGTTCGGCGGCGGAGATCGGCAAGGACGAGGGCATTCGCCGCTCGTATCTCGGTTACTAGAAAGGTTCGCGATGACGCCGCAGCGTTTCCCCTCGACGATGGCCGCCGGGCACGGAGCCGCGTGCCGCCTCGCCCCACACGGATAGGGAAGGGGAAAACATGCTCGCCGGCGTTCTGCATCAGGTCATGTCGGGCATTGCGACAGGCGGAATCTACGCGTCGGTGGCCCTGGCCCTGGTGATGATCTATCAGGCCACCCATCACGTGAACTTCGCCCAAGGCGAGATGGCGACGTTCTCCACCTACATCGCGCTCACCTTCATCAACCTCGGTTTTCCCTATTGGGTCGCCTTCGCGATCGCGGTGGTGCTGTCATTTGCCATCGGCGTGGCGATCGAGCGCGTGCTGATGCGCCCGCTGATGAATGCCCCGATTCTCGCCTCGGTGGGTGTGTTTGTCGGCCTGTTGCTGATCATCAACAGCCTGAGTGGTTGGTTCTTCGACTACACGATCAAGCAGTTTCCAACGCCGTTCCCGGACCATCCGATGCTGGGCGGATACCTGTCGGGCCACGAGCTTGGCGCGACGGCGGTGACACTGATTGTGTTGCTCGGGGTCTACCTGTTCTTCCGCCATACCAGGCTGGGGCTGGCAATGCGCGGCGCTGCGTTCAATGCGACGTCGTCGCGGCTGGTCGGGGTCCGTGTTGGCTGGATGCTGGCGTTGGGGTGGGGTTTGGCGGCAGCGATCGGCGCGGTGGCCGGCTGCATGGTGGCACCCATTGTGTTCCTCGACCCCAACATGATGGCGGGCATCCTGCTGTACGCTTTCGCTGGCGCGCTTCTCGGCGGAATAGACAGTCCACTTGGCGCCGTGCTGGGTGGCTTCGCGGTGGGCGTGATCGAGAACCTGGGCGGCGCCTATCTGGTCGGAACCGAACTCAAGCTGACATTGGCGCTGGTGATCATCGTGGCGGTATTGACAATCAAGCCGACCGGCCTGATGGGCCGC
>DASYBP010000694.1:0-13344 GCA_036500715.1 Rhodopila sp. | reverse complement strand
CGCACGGCATGGTAGAAATACTGGTCCGAAGCTATAACTTGCGGTAGCCGTCGCAGCTAGGCTACGTCACTAGTCTCGCGCATCAGAGAAGCGCGATACGTTGCACTTGGGGTGAAGTGGCCGATTCACGGGGCAATCGTGATCGCTTCGCTGCTCACGCCTCACCGCGATCGGACACTATTATGAAGCTCTGGGTGCGCACGGGGCGGAAGACGGCTACGGCCGAGGCCGTCCCAGCGACGGCACAGTGGGACGCCTTTCTATCCACGGAATTGGCGCGCCCTGGCGAAAAAAAGCTTGCTCAGATCGTGGCGACCGTATCCGCCGTTGGGTTCATTGTCGCAGCCCCGTTGTTCTGGTTGCCGCTCCCGGCCATTCCTCCCTTTAGTCCCGGCTATGAAGCGGGTGTGGGAATTATCAGTGCAGTCACCGCGGGCCTACTGTTTGGGCAGTTCGTACGGTTGCGGTCGCGCGCTTTGCTGGTTCTGGCAGCGGGATACCTGTTCAACGCGTTGATGGTCGTCGCGCACGGTCTTTCGTTTGCGCGCCAGTACACGCTGTTCGGGCTGCCTGGATCAGGGTTGCAGACCACGCCGTGGCTCTATGCATGTTGGCACGCGGGGTTCCCCCTGTTCGTGTTGACCTACGCTATTCTGGCCGGGCGGCCGAACGATCGCGCCACCCGGTCGCCCGGCGGCTTGGTCATACACGCGATCATCGGCGTCGCACTATCGGCGACCGCTCTGGCGGTGCTGGCAACCGCCGGCCACGACCTGCTGCCCGTCCTGATCCAGGATGGGCGCCACCTCCCGAACATCACCAATGGCATCACGCCAGCCCTGTGGATCCTCTGCGTAACCGTCCTGCTTGTCATCTGGTGGCGCAGTACCCCGACAGTGCTCGAACTGTGGGTCATGGTGACCATGGTGACATGGACCCTCGATGTCACCAGCTCTGCGGTGGTTGACTTCCACCGGTCGGACGTTGGCTTCTACGTCGGCCGTCTATACGGTCTGATTTCCGCCACACTTGTGCTAGGCGCACTCCTGTCCGAAATGAATCGGCTGTACGGCAGCGTGGCAGACGCGCTGGCGCTGGCCGAGGGCCGAAATGAGGAACTCGCCCGTTCCCGCGAAGAATTCGCCCGGGTACAGCGATTCGAGGCGATTGGGCAACTGGTCGGCGGGGTGGCGCACGATTTCAACAATCTGCTGACCGTCATCACCGGCGCTCTCGATCTGACGCTGCGGGAAGGCGACCTGCCGCCCCGCGCGCAGCGCATGCTGGAGATGTCGATGGCCGCCGCCAGTCGCGGTTCAGAACTGACCGGCCAGTTGCTGACTTTCGCCCGCAAACAGGTGCTGCAACCCGAAGTCCTCAACCTCAACGAGGTAATCGCGAACCTTCAAACGTTCATCGCCCGCGCAACCGGAGAGCGGATCCAGGTGGTAATGCAGCTCAGCCCCGTGCTGTGGCCCGCTCGGCTGGACCGTGCTCAGTTCGAGACAGCGCTCGTGAACCTCGTTGTCAATGCGCGCGACGCATTGAGGGGCCAGGGAAGTATCGTGATTAAAACCCGCAATATCACGGTCGGCGCCGCGGCGATTCCGGATCTGATCGCCGGCGAGTACGTGCTCGCCAGTGTCAGCGATGCCGGCGAGGGCATGACACCAGAGGTGGTCGCGCGGGCCGTCGACCCATTCTTCACCACCAAGGATGTCGGCAAAGGGTCCGGCCTTGGCCTAAGTCAGGTCTATGGCTTTGCCCATGCCGCGGCGGGGGGATTGAAGATTCTGTCGGCGCCGGGTGAAGGGACGACCGTCGAGATCTATCTGCCGAAGTCCATCCAGCGCCCGACGGCGGCACAGCCCTTCGGCCTGATTCCAATCCGGGCGGCCAACGGCGAGGAGACTATACTCGTGGTGGAGGATGACCCGGATGTCCTGAACGTTGCGGTTCGCGGGTTGCTCGATTTGGGCTACAACGTAAAGGCCGCGACGAACGCCGATGAGGCGATGGACCTTCTGCGCCGAGACACCGAAATCGATGTCCTGTTCTCCGACGTGGTGATGCCCGGCGGGATGAATGGGGCGCAGTTGGCGGTCGAAGCGCGTCGGATGCGCCCGGAGCTCAAGGTCTTACTGACTTCCGGCTACACCGCCTCGGCACTGACTGAGGATCACGGCTTGTCGGGGAGACTGGAGGTCCTGCGCAAGCCCTACCGGCGCGACGAACTCGCGAGCAAGCTGCGCCTGGTGATCAGCGGGTAAACCCTATGTCCTGAAAATGCGATATCTTCGAAGGGTTTCGGTATCCTCACCGCGATGCTGCAACATTTTGTTGCGGGTAGCGTTTGGACGCCAATGGAAGGCGTCAGCCGGAAATTCGCCTTCATGCTAAACCGGAAGCGTTACGGTCGCTCGCGCACCGCCCGATGGACGGTTCGCGATCATAACATCTCCGCCATGCGCCCGCATGATATTTCGCGCAATCGGCAATCCGAGTCCAACGCCGCCGGTCTCCCGGTTCCGGCTAGGCTCCCCCCGATGGAACGGTTCGAACACCCGATCCAGCTCTGCTGGCGAAATCCCCGGACCATCGTCCTCGATCTCGATCACCACCATGCGTCCATCAGGCGGAGACAGGCGCACCGTGGCCGAACCGGCGTAGTTGACGGCATTGGTGACGAGATTGACCAGCACTCGCTTCAGTGCCAGCGACCGCGCCCGCACCGTCAGGTGTGCTGGGCCCTCATAGTGTAACTTGTCCGATACGTCCGGGTGCGCGTCCCCCGCTTCGTCCAGAATTGTCCGCAACAACTCGGCGAGATCCAGTGGCGACACCGGCTCGGTCGTCCGGGCGTCACGTCCGAAAGCCAGCGTGGCTGACACCATCGCCTCCAGTTCCTCCAGATCGGCCAGAATCTTGCCCCGCTGCTCGTCGTCTTCGACGAACTCCGCCCGCAGCTTCAACCGCGTGATCGGCGTGCGCAGATCGTGCCCGATGGCGGTCAGCAACTCGGTCCTGTCCTGCACGAAACGCCGAATGCGGGCCGCCATGGTGTTAAAGGCGACCGCCGCGATGGCGACCTCGGTCGGTCCGTTCTCCGGCAGCGGCGGCGCATTGACGTCGCGCCCCAGCGCTTCGGCCGCCTCGGCCAGCGTACGCACCGGCGCGGTCAGCCGGCGCACCGCCCATAGCGTCAGCAACGCCGCGGTCGCGGTCATTAACGCGAACGCGGAGAGGAACGTCGGCGAGTGCCAGGCCCGCAGCGGTTCCAACTCCGCCGTCACGTCGATCCATTCGCCGTCCGGCAGGCGCATCCCGATGATCGCCTGATGCCAGGGGTGGCCGCCGTAGATGACCAGTTCTCGCCAGCGTAATTGCGGTGCACCGAGCGGCACGAGGTTCAGGTTCACCCGCAGCAACTGCTGTGCGGGGCCCGGCATCGCGGGGATGTCGGCCTGTGGCGGCCAGGGGCTCAGCACCGCCGTCAGATCCGGGCCGCGGTGCAACTCGGCCAGAACTTCGGCGCGCCGGGGCGGGTCGGTCAGGGCGATAGTGCGGTAGATGCCAACGACCCGGATCGCCAGATCGCGTGCCTGTGCCAGCCGCTGCACATCCAGCCGGTCAAGCGCGTGGATCGTCAGCCCGGCCATCTGCACGACAGCCAGACCGAGCAAAAGCACAAAAGCGGTGCGGGCCGCCAAGCTGCGCGGCCAGAAGGGAATTTTCATACGCGCTCCGCTGGCGCATTTAGGCGCGCTCGACGGTGGCCGCCAGAACGTATCCCCCGCCACGAACCGTCTTTATAAGCTGCGCGTTCCGTCCGTCATCCTCCAATTTGCGGCGCAGGCGGGAAACCGCGACGTCGATTGCCCGGTCGAATGGCCCTGCCTGACGGCCGCGCAGCAGGTCCAGCAGCATGTCGCGTGTCAGCACCCGATTGGCCCGCTCCACCAGCGCCAGCAGCAGGTCGTATTCCCCGCCGGTCAATGCCACTTCGACCCCCTCCGGATTGAGCAACCGGCGCCGCGCCGGCTCGACGGTCCAGTTGTTGAACCGGAAGCCGCGGACCGAGGCGTCGTGCCTAATCTCGGCCTGGTCGCCCGAGCGGCGCAGCACCGCGCGGATTCGCGCCAGCAACTCCCGCGGGTTGAACGGTTTCGACACGTAGTCGTCGGCGCCAAGCTCGAGTCCGATAATCCGGTCGGTCTCTTCGCCCATCGCGGTCAGCATCACGATCGGGATCTCGCCCTGGCTGCGCAGCCAGCGCGCCAGGTCCAGGCCCGACTCGCCCGGCAGCATCAGATCCAGCACGACAAGCTGGTAATGGCCGTTCAGCCACGCTCTGCGAGCCTCCCGGCCGTCGCGCACCGCGGTGACGCGGATACGCTGTTTTTCCAGGAAACGGGCGAGCAGATCGCGGATTTCGCGATCGTCGTCGATGACGAGGATATGCGGGGTCGGGTCCATGGAATGTAACATAGGCGATCGGGCGCCCGGGCCGGAACGACCGTTGCACTTTATTGCAATTCGTCGCCTCGCTGAACGCTTTGGATCAGGCGCAAGGCTTATGTATGCGCGATCGCAACTCACGGAGGTTTTTCGTGCGTCAAATCTTACTCGCCGCCGCCACGGCTTTCGTGATCGGCGGGATCGCGACCGGTGCTGTGCTCTCGCAGGCCCAACAGGCGCAGCCGCAAACCCAACTATCGGATCCGCCGCGTCACGGCATGATGCGATGGGGCCATCACATGATGCATCGGCCGTTCGATCGCCGCGCCTTTGCCCTGATCTACCGGCAGGAAGACCGTCAGCTGTCTCCGGACGACGTGCAAAAAGTCGCCGAGGCGTTCCTTTTGTGGAATGGCAATCACACCTGGAAGGTCTCCAACGTGGCTCCGACAGCGGATGGCCCGATCGGCTTCAGCCTGACGACCCCTGAAGGTTCGGTCGTCGCCAAGTTCACCATGGACCCGCATACTGGCCGGATCCAACGCATCGGCTGAGGCCGGTCCGGCAGCGGGGACGTTCTCGCGCTCGTTCCCCGCATTATCCGGTGCTGCACGCGCGCACCAGATTTTGAGAATCGGCGATCGTTACACGCATAGGTTGTAGATGTGGCGTCGGCAGGTGTTGATTCGTCTACGTATGCGTGCAATCATCTTTCCTTCATGCCATTTGGTGTGCCCTGCGGTCGGCATGCGCCACCTTGGAATGCTGACGGCGGGTGCAGGTAGTCACGCTGTTCTCTGCCGTGCGGACCGGAGGAGACAGAGCGATTACCGCGACCCAGGACCTGCCGACAGCCGCCGACTACATCGCTGGGCGCGGCGAGATGGCGGAACTCGTGCGCTGCAAAGACTGGTCGCGGACGCCGCTGGGTGCGATCGACCAGTGGCCACAGAGCCTTCGTACGGTGGTCAGCCTCTGCCTGGCGTCTAATTTTCCGATCAATATCATCTGGGGCCCGGAACACACCCAGATCTACAACGACGGCTATCGCGTGGTCTGCGGCGATGCCCACCCTACCGCACTCGGGCAGGGCTATCATGTGACCTGGGCCAGCGCATGGCCGGCGATCGGTCAACCATTTGCCCGCGCCCGCGCGGGCGAAACGTCCTTCCTCGAAAACCAGCGCATGTTCCTCACCAGGAACGGCTATTTGGAGGAAACCTTCTTTACCTTCTCGCTTTCACCGATTCGCGCCGAGAGCGGCGGCACTGGCGGGTTGTTCCACCCGGTGACCGAGACCACGGCGATGATCCTCGCCGAACGTCGCACCCGCGCGCTGCGGGATCTGACCGCCCGCCTTGGACAAGCAAACGAGCAGCGGGATCTGGCGGCGCAGACGCTGGCGGTGCTATCGGATTTTGGCTTCGATTTACCGTTTGCCTTGGTCTACGCCCTCGACGGCGACAGGGGGGTCTATCGGTTACAGGGCCAGCACGGCGTGGCTCCAGGCACGGAAATTAGTCCGACGTCCCTGGTAGCGACCGCGCCCGCGCCTTGGCCGATCCGACAGGCAGCGCGCGAGCAGCGTGCCGTCGAGTGCCTCGATGTCGACCAGATGATCGGCGACATTCCATGTGGACCGTACGAGGAACCACCGGCGCGCGCCTTCGTCCTGCCGGTCTCGCTTCCCGACGCCGAACACCCGCCGATCATAATCGTGCTGGGCGTATCGCCGCGGTTGCCGTTCGACGAGGCGTACCGCGGCTTTTACGACCTGGTTCTGGTGACCCTGTCCGCCGCTCTGGCCCGGGTTCATGCACTGGAGGACGAGCGTCGCCGCGCCGCGGCCTTGGCTGAGCTTGACCGTGCGAAGACGGTCTTTTTCTCCAACGTGAGCCACGAATTCCGCACCCCCCTGACATTGATGCTGGGCCCGATCGAGGATGCGCTGCACGATGCCGCGGGGCTGTCGCCGGGCCAGACGGAGCGGCTTGAGGTGGTGCATCGCAATGCCCTTCGGCTGTTGCGCCTGGTCAACACGTTATTGGATTTCTCGCGGATCGAAGCCGGCCGCGTCCGAGCGTGTTTCGAGCCGACCGACCTGGGGAGGCTCACTGCCGAACTTGCCGCCAATTTCCACTCCGCCTGTGCGCGCGCCGGCCTCACCCTGGAAGTAGACTGCCCGCTGCTGTCGCGACCGGTGCATGTCGATCGGGACATGTGGGAAAAGATCGTCCTCAACCTGATCTCGAATGCCTTCAAGTTCACACTTGCCGGCGGCATTGTCGTCTCGCTGCATGAATCCGGTGTCGGTGTGGAACTCGTCGTGCGCGACACCGGGATCGGTATTGCCTCCGCCGAGTTGCCCCGTGTGTTCGAGCGCTTCCACCGCATCGAGGGTCGGCGCGGCCGCAGCTATGAGGGAACCGGCATCGGTCTGTCACTGGTCCAAGAACTGGTGCGGCTGCACGACGGCGCCATCGTCGCGGAAAGCACGGAGGGCGAGGGCACCACATTCCGCGTGACCATTCCCTTCGGTGCTCCCCACATGTCGCCACGCCACCGTCAAGACGACGCGCTCGACCCGACAGCAATGCCCGCTGGCGTGTTCGTTGAGGAGGCAATGCGCTGGGTGCCGGACCAGCCGCGCCAGCCGATCGGTTCGGCGCAAGCGGCGCCGGAACGGCCGTTCGACGAAGCAAGGCCGCGGATTCTTATTGCCGACGACAACGCCGATATGCGCGCCTATGTGCGGCGGATCCTGGAGGATGGCGGATACCTTGTAGAAGCTGTGGCGGACGGGTCCGCCGCATTGGCGGCAGCGCGACGGCAGCCTCCACCCGATCTGATCCTCAGCGACGTGATGATGCCGAGCATGGATGGTTTCGCTCTGCTCAAGGCGATACGGACAGACCCGTCAATGGATGCGGTGCTGGTTGTGCTGCTGTCGGCGCGCGCCGGGGAAGAGGCAAAGCTGGAGGGACTGGCCGCCGGCGCCGACGACTACCTGGTGAAGCCATTCGGCGGACGTGAATTGGTCGCCCGGATCGACGCGGCGATTCGACTTTCCCGCCAACGGCGCGAGGCCGCCGACCGCGAGAGCGAGCTGCAGACCCGGCTCGCGACCGCCCAAAATCAGGCCGCTCTGCGCGAGCGGGACCAGCAACTTGAGTTGGCGCTGAAGGCTGGGCGGCTGGAAGCCTGGGAGCTTGACATCGCGACTGGCCGGTTTCGTGCGTCGGAGACTGTTCGTGCCGCCATCGGATTCGGCCGGCCGGAAGACCACAATCATCAGGGGGTGCTCGACGCCATCGGCCCGGCCGATCTCGAGGTGCGACAGCTGCGTGTTGCTGAAGCGATCAATAACGGCACAGATCTTGATCTGGAGTACCGCATCGTCCGCCCCGATGGCGAGATCGGCTGGATTCTGCTTCGCGGCCGCGCCACCTACGCCGAGGACGGCACGCCAAAGAAGATGGCCGGCGTGTCGCTGGATATCACTGAGCGCAAGCGCGGTGAGGAACGCCAGCGTATCCTGCTTGCGGAACTCAATCACCGGGTGAAAAACACACTGACCGTGGTGCAGTCGATCGCGCGTCAGACGCGGCGTTACGCGGAAGATCCTCCTTCGTTCGATCAAGCCTTCGCGTCGCGGATCCACGCGCTGGCGCGGGCCCATGACCTACTGACCCGCACCGCGTGGGACGGCGTATTCCTGGCCGACGTCATCAGCCAATCGCTTGCCGACTATCTGGCGCCGACCGACGCGAACATGCGCGTCTCGATCGATGGCCCGCCGATCCGGCTGGGACCGAACGCCGCGGTCACTCTGACCATGGCGTTCCATGAACTGACCATGAATGCGGCCAGATATGGCGCCCTGTCGGTGGCGGGCGGCGTTGTGGAAATCACCTGGTCGGTGGACCGGTCAAAGGAGCCCGTAACCATCGACCTGGTCTGGTCGGAACGCGGCGGCGCGCCGGTTTCGCCGCCAGCTCATGATGGTTTCGGCTTCCGTCTGATCAAGACCGGGATCCCTCGCGAGTTGGGTGGATCCGTGGTGCTGGACTTCGTGCCGGCCGGCATGGTCTGTCGCATGCACCTGAGCAATCCGCAGAAGATGGCGGTCCTCGGGTGATGGTCGAGACTGAAAAGCTGACCGGCTTTCGTGTCCTCGTGGTCGAAGACGAAGCCCTGGTCGCCATGCTTATCGAGGACTTCCTGACTGACCTCGGCTGCGTCGTGGTGCGTATTGCCGGTACGCTGTCGCAGGGGCTGGCGCTGGCCAGCGACGCCAGCCTGCTGATCGACGGCGCGACACTGGACGTCAATCTTGGCGGCGAGCCGGTGTTCCCGATTGCCGACGCGCTACGCGAACGCGGGGTTCCGTTCGTGTTTGCCACCGGCTATGGCAAGGGCGGCCTGGCGCCCCGCTATGCCGACTATCCGGTGATCGCGAAGCCATTCGGGTTCGAACCTCTGAGAGCCGCTTTGCTGTCGGCGTGGACCTGATCCGCCGTCAAGCGGAACGAATCCGCTCCACGCTCGACGGGCGGGGCGCGCCATCTGATTGACCGACCAGCGATGGACGACTTCAAGCTGGTGTGACAGATACCCGCCGGTAAGGAGATCCTAGCCACGATGCCCGATCCCAGCACCGTTGATCCTCGCCTGATCGTATCGCGCGACGACACGATCGCCCCCAATGTCGCCATCGTCACGTTCAACCGGCCGGAGCGGCGCAATGCCTTCGATCTGGCGATGTGGCGCGGGCTGCACGTGATCATGCAGCGGTTGTCCGCCGATGACGATCTACGCTGCGTTGTCCTGCGGGGCGCGGGAGAAGACGCCTTCTGCGCCGGGGCCGACATCGGAGCGTTCGCAGATGAGCGCGGTACCGACGAACGCGAGGCGGAGTATGCCCACGTGCTGGACGAGAGCATGCAGTCGATCCGGCTGTGCCAACACCCGGTGGTGGCGATGATCATGGGCTACTGCCTGGGCGGAGGGGCCGGCATCGCGACGATGTGCGACTTCCGCGTGGGCGGCGAAGGCATGCGCATGGGGATCACGGCTCGTAACCTTGGTGTGTGGTATCCCTACGCGGAAATCGACCCGATCATCACCCTCGCGGGTACCGGTGTTGCCTCAGAAATGCTCATCGAGGGTCGCATCTTCAGCGGCCATGAGGCCTATCAGAAAGGGCTGCTATCCCGCCTGGTTCCAGACGACCGGGTGGAACCCGAAGCGCTAGCGCTCGCGCGACGCATTGCCGAGGGCGCCCCGCTTTCAGCGCGTTACCACAAGGCCGCGATCCGACGGCTGCGCGGGAAGCCGCCGGTGACGCGGGAGGAGGAAGCCGCAACCAGCGGCTTCACCCGAACCGAGGATTTCCAGAACGCCTGCCGGTCTTTCCTGGCGAAGGAAAAGCCGGTGTTCAGGGGGCGCTGAGGTTCTAACTCGCGGGCTGCGGGCCTTGACCCTTTCCCTTTGGAACCTAGGCTGGTGTACGCTGGGCGACACGCGCTGAAATGAAAACCACCAGGGGAGCAACGCAATGCCATCACGCAGGGACTTCGTCGGCATGGCAACGGCCACCGGCGCGCTTTCGCTCGTCTTGCCGCCAGGTGCGGCTGCGGAACAATCGGGGTCTGATCGAAAGAAAGCGCCAGGCATTACCGATTCCGAGATCAAGATCGGTCAGACCATGCCGTACAGCGGACCGATTTCAGCTTACGGGGAGATCGGACGAGCCCAGGCTGCCTACTTCCGGATGATCAACGACCAGGGCGGCATCAATGGTCGCAAGATCAACCTCGTCAGCCTGGATGACGGATACAGTCCGCCGAAAACCGTCGAGCAGATCCGGCGATTGGTCGAGCAGGACCAGGTCGCATTCATTTTCCAAAGCCTGGGCGACGTCACCAATGCGGCCGTGCAGCGCTACCTGAACGAAAGACATATCCCGCAGCTTTTCCTGGCCGACGGCTCCAGCGTTTGGGATGACCCCAAGCACTTCCCATGGACCATGTCATGGCAGCCGTCCTACCGGACAGCCGCTCATATCGACGCAAAATACATTCTTGAAAACAAGCCAGACGCCAAGATCGCAGTGCTGGTACAGGACTCGCTGGGTGGCAGGGACTACATGGGCGGCCTCAGGGAGGTGCTGGGCAGCAAGGCCGACACGATGATCGTCAAGGAACTGACCTATCAGGTCACCGACTCAACCATCGACTCGCAGATCTCGGTGCTGCAAGCGTCGGGCGCGGATACTTTCTTCGACATCGCGGTGCCGAAATTCGCGGCGCAAGCGATCCGAAAGATCTACGACATCGACTGGAAGCCGCTGCACATGCTGGCCTATGTCTCGTCGTCGGTGAACGTGACGCTCAAGCCGGCCGGCCTCGACAAAAGTGTCGGGGTCATGTCGACGTCATTCCTGAAATTCCCCGACGACCCGCAATGGCAGGATGATCCGGCGATGAAGGAATTCATGGCCTGGGCAGACAAATATTACCCCGGCGGGGACAAAGGCGACGCGGATATTGTCTATGCC
Source organism: Rhodopila sp. (assembly GCA_036500715.1). Taxonomy (GTDB): domain Bacteria; phylum Pseudomonadota; class Alphaproteobacteria; order Acetobacterales; family Acetobacteraceae; genus Rhodopila. The sequence continues at coordinate 2,327 of DASYBP010000694.1, read as the reverse complement.
TATGTCACGGCACAGACGCTGATCCAGGTTCTGAAGCAGTGCGCCGATGATATGTCGCGCGAGAACGTCATGCGCCAGGCGGCCAATCTGCATGACGTGGAATTGCCTCTGCTGCTGCCGGGCATTCGCGTCAACACCAGCCCGACCGACTATCGGCCGGTGAAACAAATGCGCCCGATGCGCTTCAATGGCCATCACTGGGAGCTGATGGGCGAGTTGATCACCGGCTGATTGCGCGGGAGGAACAGAGCGGCGCTGGCAGGGGGTGAGAGCACTCGCGGCATCTCAGCGTCTCGCTTGGTGTCTGGCGAGATCGTTTCGCGGTGCACCGATGCTTATGCCAACTCGTCCAGCAGCGCCTTTGCGTCCTTCAAGTCTGGCGCATCGAAGCCTTCGGTGAACCAGTCGTAGATCGGGGCGAGCAGATCACGAGCTTCGGCGTGCTTGCCCTGGCCGCGCCAGAGTCGGGCCAGGCTGGTTGATGCTTTCAATTGCAACAGCTTTGCGTTCTGCCGCTTGGCAATGGCGATGGCCTGATGATAGTGCCGCTCGGCCTCGAATGGATCGCCGGCTGCGTGCAGCAAATCGCCGCGCACCCGGTGCAGCAGCTCGGCTTCAAACACGCGCTCGTCGGTGGTCTCGACGATCTGCGCAGCCTCTTCGAAACACTGCAGCACTTCGCCATGTTGCCCGAGCATGGCGCGGGCCTGCGCAAGCCAGGTGAGCAGTATCGGCATACTGGCGACCCCTCCGCGAGCGCGCGACTCCGCCAGCCCCTGGGTGAGCAGGGCAAGCGCCTTGTGTGCTTGTCCGGCCGCGATTAACGACTGCCCGTGGCATGCCTGTGCGAAAACCAGGTAATGTGGAAAAGCGTGCTCGGTAGCTAGAGACGCAACTTGCTCGATGTGCACCATGGGCAAGCCGATCAGCCAGTCCAGCCGGTTCGCGTAACTGAGCACGTGAGCCAGCGTATGGACATGTCCAAGGCGCTGGGCCTCCGACAGCGCTTCGTCCATCCGTGACCGAGCCTGGTCGACGTAGCCGAGGCATGCCAGGACCAGGGAGAAAGATGTGAGCATTGTCGAGTGGAGATCGATGGGGACGAGCCTTTCGGCGGTCCGATACTTTGGATCAGCCAGGCCCACACAGCGCTCCAAAACGGTGCGGGCGGCAACGAACTCCCCGAGAAAAAGCAAGCTGCTGCCTTGCAGCAGGCGACCTAGAGATTGCGCCATCGCATCGTTCCGCGCGCCTGCGAATGTTTCGAGTGCCCTGCCCAAATCGAGCGCTGGCCTGTGTTCGGCCCGCATCGACTGGAATGCCCACTGCGCACCTATCAACGGGGTCAGGTACTCGGGCCGGTCCAACTGTTCAGCCAGCGTACGCGCCCGGGCAAGCGTCTCGCCCAAATTCGCCTCCGATCCGCCCTTGGTGGCGGTCAGCGCCGATGCAAGCGCGGTCTGCAGGTCGAGCTCTTGCTGCTGGCGTAGGGGGCCAACGGGCAGACCGGCCAGCCCATCCAGGCCCTTGCGCAACTGGGCGGCTGCTTCCGCCATCGCCGAGCGCGCCAGGGCCTGCTGACCGGCCTGCAACCAATAGGCGACTGCCTTTTCCGCCAGCCCGGCTTCGGCGCAATGCTGAGCCAACAGCGCAGGTTGTGCCAGCACAACCTCAGGGAATCGGGCTTCCATTGCCGAAGCGATACGGCCATGCAGCCGTTGGCGCCGGCTGCGCAGCAACGTGCCGTAGGCCGCATCCTGCACCAGCACGTGCTTGAAGACGTAGCTGGCTTGTGGCGGCGCGCCACGTACGAACAACAGGCCGGCGCTGGTCAACCGGTCGAGGGCCTCGCGCCGTTCCGGCTCCGGCAAATCGGTGACCGACGCCAGCAGCTCGTAGCCGAACTCACGCCCAATTGCCGCGCCGGTTTGCGCGACATCCTTGGCCGCTGGCCCCAGCCTGTCCAGCCGCGCCATCAGCGAGGCGTGCAGGGTCGCCGGCACCGAGGTCGCCGGATGCGGCAACAGGGACAGCGCTGCACTCTGCGCCCCGGACTCCAGGACCGCCTTGGTCAGTTCCTCGACGAACAGCGGCACACCGTCGGTGCGCTCGGCGATCTCGTGCACGATCTCGGCCGGCAGTACCGCACCCAAGGCCACGTTCGCGACCATCGCCGCGGTGTCGCGCCGGTCGAGCCGCGCCAGCGTCAACATCGTCACATGCGGCAGCCCGGTCCATGGCGGCTGGAACTCGGGACGGAACATCGCCACCAGCAGGACAGGCCAATCGGCGATCCGCTCGATCGCGCGGTCCAGCAGTTCGCGCGA
>DASYBP010000693.1:0-2116 GCA_036500715.1 Rhodopila sp. | reverse complement strand
CTGAGGCAGGCGTAGAGCACCTTGGGGTCATGCGGCGAGACGCGGATGTCGCGGCCATAGGTCAATGGCGAGAACCGGCTGATCTCCATGTCCTGCCAGCTCTGGCCGCGATCGTTGCTGCGGAAAAGGCCCATGCGGTTGGCGAGAAACACGGTGCCGGGTGCGGCGGCACTGCACGCCAGCGCATGGCCGTCGAGCATGCCCTCGATCTCGGTCTCGCTGCCGATGCGGCTCCTATATTTGGGCTGCTCGCAAAAGCGGATCAGATCGGCGGTGCAATCCTCCCAGCTCTCGCCGCCGTTGCGGCTGCGCATCGTGCCGTTGGCTTCGAGTGTGGCATAGACGTCGTCGGACGAATTCGGGTCGATGTCGAGCCGCATCACCCGGCAGGCAAACCCCATGATCACGCGGTCGGGCAGCCCGGGATCGCCGGTCTTGCGCCAGGTGTCGCCGCCGTCGTCGCTGCGGTAGACCCCGGGCGGTGAGGCGCCGGCATAGAGGACGCGCGGGTTTTTCGGGTGAATGCAGATCGACCAGATGTCAGCCTCGTCGGGCAAATTCAGCCGTTCCCATCGATCGCCGCGGTTGGTGCTGCGAAAAGCGCCTTTGGTCGTGCCGAGATAGACCGTGTCGGAATGTTCGGGGTGAACCGTAATCGCGTGAACCTGAGCGTCTTCCGGCAGGCCGCTGCTCAGACGCTGCCAGCCACCGTTGCCCACGGTCTGGCGATAAATACCGCCCGTCATTCCTTCCATCGACCGCGCCGCACCGGCGTATACCGTTGTTGCCGCCATGATCTCCTCCCTCAGATGAGTTCCGCTGCGATCATACGCCGCCGCCGGCTGTTGCCGCAAAGTTTTAGCGCCCGTAGACACTGGTCTCCAAAAAAAGGGGACCGGTTACACATATCCGCAAAGATCCACAACCTGAAGATCGCGATCCTTCTCGGCGCCAACCCCCGACCGCTTTCCGCCAATCGTTCAGCGGTGCGGACAGTAAGTCGAACCGGCTGGCGTGCTGCAAGATCTCGACGATCGACCTGCTGCTCGAGCGCGGCTGGAGCCGCCGGCGAGCTTATGCGATCTGCTCGGTCGCGATCGATTTGAAGCTCAGCGAAATGGTCGACGTGCCGAACACTGAACACTGTCATCAACACGTTTTGCCCTTGATATCTTCGGCAAATGACCGATCGGCTGGCACCCCGCCGCGGATTGCTAAGGGCACATCGCGAAAGAGAAGAAGCTAGTGCGACAGTGTGTAGATGATTTGTGTCACCGGCACGTTATGGTCCCCCTTCTGATCAGTAAAGCTCGCAACCACCAGCTGGTTGCCGACCAAAATTAGACCGAACAGACCATTGGTAGCCCATAGATAATTGCCAACGTTGGAGGTGCCGATCACGCCGTACGCGTATTGGGTGGTGGTAAGACCAGCTTTTTTTAGGCGAGCTTCGAGTGGGCTGGTTGCAAGGGGTCCGCTATAGAAAACCGCCGGATTGGGTGGAGAAAGACCCGGGGTTTTACCGGATGCTACAGTGATTGCCCATTCGGCCTCCCCACCGCTGCCAATCGAGGTCGGCCCTGTGATCTGGATTCCACACGCGGTACAGGTCGGGATCGCGTATACGCCGGCGCGGACATTCGAGGTGATCAAGGGAGGCGACGGCGCGGAAATCGGTGCGACAGTTGCCCAGTTCAGGTTGCCCTTGGCGTCGGCTGTCAACTCGATCGTCACATCCTTATAGATGAAGGTGTTGGGGGCGGTTTCGATCGGCACGCGGAGCGCGGTGATCGTTTCGCCGATGCCGACGATGCTCGACTCGTCGAAATAGATCGGCTTGGATGCGGCGTCGGCCGGGCGGGGCGCAGAAACTCCTGCCAGTGCTGCAATAAACGCGAGCGCCGACAAGCACCCGCCACGCGCCGCCACCGGAATCCGAGCGCCCGGGTTAGTCCTCGTATTAGGCATGTTTACCCCCAGTGGCGTGTTGTTAAATGACGGCCGAGACCCTCCGGTCGCCGCAGGCCGGTCGAGGTATCTTCCGTTAACTTGATCTAACCTGAATGGGAGTGGGTGTCAACCTTGGGTAGCGGGTCAACAGACCCACTACCCAATC
>DASYBP010000692.1:0-6317 GCA_036500715.1 Rhodopila sp. | reverse complement strand
CACAGCATCGTCGCACCCGGACCCAGCGCGTAGCCGATCTTGCCGGCGTCGCGCCAGTTCAGCGCCGCGACAACGGTCCCTGCCGGCAACAGGCCACGCGCGCGCAGATCGTCCGCAAGAGACGTCCAGTCCAGTCCCTCGGCTGTCGGGTCAGCCCGCATCACCGTGGTCAGGGCGCCCCCCAGCCAGTCGAACTGGACCTGCGAGGCGATCACCGCCGTTGCGGCCAGAACCAGCGCGGCGGAAGCCGCGAGCCCGCGTCGCACCCAGGCCTGGTCCAGCCGGCGTTCAATTGCCTGGCCCAGCAGCGGGAACAGCATCAAATACCCCGGCGCCGCCCAATGGTAGAGGATGCGCTGTGTTGACCAGGTCGAAATCAATGCGAAGCCGACAATTGGCGGTGCCGCGAGCCAGACCAGCAGCCGGTGCGGCCACGTGGCGCCCCGCCGGAAACCCTGGACGAAAGCGATCATCATCGGCACCCAGAACCAGGGCAGCACGAACAGTGCCTCGCCGGCCAAAGTCTGTATCGGCATCAGCGGCCGCAACCGGAAACCTATCGCCCGGTCTCCCTGGAATGCGAACGACGCCCAGCCATGTGTGGCGTTCCAGATCAGCACCGGCGAGAACATCAGCAGGGCAATCGCGGCAGCCAGATAAGGCTCCGGCCGGCGCAACCAGAGCCGATGTGCCGGGGTCACCATCAAATACAGCAAGCCACCGCCCATGATCAGCACCGCGGAATATTTCGCGAACAGCGCCAGGCCGGCGCACAGCCCGGCGACGGCCCACCACGCCGTGGCGCGCCGGCCGCTTGCAGGCAGGGCGTGGAGCAGGCACAGGGCCGCACCGAGCAGGGCGGTGTCGAGCGGACCGTCCGGCAACACCCAGCTTCCGGCGGTGACCCCGAAGACCGGCGCGATGTTCAGCGCCGCCGCCGCCCAGAGTCCCGCCGCCCAGAGTCCCGCCGACTGGCTGGCGATCAGGCAGCCGATCCGCCAGAGGAGAAACTGCGACAGGGCGAACAGCAGGATAAACGGCAGGCGCACCACCACCGGTGCCTCGGTTCCGAGCAGATGGGCGGCGCTCCAGGACAGCCACCAGCTTGCGGGGGGATGATCAAAATAGCCGAGGCTCAGCACGCGTCCGGCGGTCACCATATAGCTTTCGTCGACGCCTAGGCCGGTTGTGGCGGCGAACGCCAGCCGGACCAGGGTCGTCACGACAATGAGGCCGAGGATCGGAGACACCTTCATGGAGTGCGGTTGCTTCTGTTGCCTCGAGACCTTCCCGGCATCGGATGTGATCGACTGGATTGACGACGGCGACACCCCTCTGTGCCCGTCTTGCGGGGTTGCCGCGGTGCTGCCCAACGCGACCAACAGCGTGACCCATCTGGGCGGGGCCAATCTGGCGGACCTGTTCCGCCTGCGTCAGCGGCGCTTCGGTGCCGTCACCGGCGCACCGATGCTTGATAATGAGGCTTGGGGCAGCGTCGCCGCCCGCGACAGGCGGCCACCGACGCGGAGCGGAATTGGGGCTGAGGGTCCGATATCAGACATGAGTCAGGATGTTGATCAACCGGCCGAACGGGTCGCGGACGAAGAACCGGGCGACATCCCAGGGCTCCTTCACCGGGCCATATTCGACCGCATAGCCCGCGGACCGCACGCGTTGATATACTTCATCGAAATTATCCACCTGGATGGAGAGGTCGGGCACGGGCGTGCCAGACCCACCCTCCGTCGCAACGCTGATCTGCGGGGCAGCGCTGCCGTCCGCCGCGAAAGTCGTGATCCACCCGAGGTCCATGACCACGCTCATCCCCAGCAGATCGCCATAAAACGCCTGGGCGGCGCCGACCTGGTCAACGGCGATGTTCGCCACGATCCGCTTTACCGCCACGGGATCCTCCTTCTGGCCAGTTTGGCGCCCCACGGCCATGGCGGTTCGACCGCGCGCGGTTACCCCGTGACGATCCGCTGGGTCTGGATGCCCAGGCCCTCGACGCCAAGGCGCATGACATCGCCGACCTTCAGGAACACCGGTTCTGGCTTCACCCCGCTGCCGACGCCCGGCGGCGTGCCGGTTGCGATGACATCGCCCGCATACAGCGTGATGAAATGGCTGACATAGCTGACCAGCTTGACCACATTGAAGATCATCGTCTGGGTGGAACCATCCTGGAACCGCCGGCCGTTCACCTCGGTCCACAACGGCAGGTCCTGAGGGTCGCTGACCTCGTCCTTGGTCACCATCCAGGGGCCGGTCGGTCCGAACGTCTCGCACCCCTTGCCTTTGTCCCAGGTGCCGCCGCGCTCCAACTGATACTCGCGCTCGCTGACGTCGTTGCAGACGCAGTAGCCGGCGACATAGTCCATCGCCTCATTCTCCGGCACGTAGCGCGCGGTCTTGCCGATCACCACGCCCAACTCGACCTCCCAGTCGAGCTTGGTGGACCCGCGAGGCATTCTCACGTCGTCGTTCGGGCCGGTGAAGGCGCTGAGCGATTTCAGGAAGATGATCGGCTCCTTTGGCACCGGCATGCCGGCTTCGGCGGCATGGTCGGCATAGTTCAGGCCGATGCACACATAGTTCACCGGGCGCGCGACGCAGGGGCCGATGCGTGGATTGCCCTCCACCTTCGGAAGCTTCGTCGGATCAACCTCGGCAAGCATCCGCAGCGAGGCATCGGACAATGCGAACCCGTCGATATCGCGAACCAGACTGCTCAGGTCGCGAATTGACCCGTCATTGGCCAACAGCCCTGGCTTTTCGGCGCCAGCCGGTCCGTAGCGCAGCAATTTCATCAGTGTGGTCTCCCCCTTGCCTCAAATCACAGCGTCAGGCCGCCGTCGATGACGACAGCCTGTCCAGTGATGAACTGTGCGTCGTCGCCGGACAGATAGACCGCGAGCGCGGCAATTTCTTCCGGCGTGCCCAGCCGTCCCATCGGCTGCCGTTCCACGAACGCCGCTCGGGCGGCCTCGATCGAGCCAGCAGCGGCGGCGTTGACCGCTATCCGCTCATCCAGGCTGGGTGTCCCGACCGTGCCGGGGCAAAGGCAGTTGCAGCGGATGCCCTTCGTCACGTAGTCGGTGGCAACGGAACGAGTCATCCCGATCACCGCCGCCTTGGATGCGCTGTAGATGAAGCGGTTCGGCACGCCCTTCAGGCTCGACGCGACCGACGCCATGTTCAGGATCGATCCGCGGCCGCGCGCCAGCATCCCTGGCAGAAGTGCCTGCATGGTGCGAAACATCGAGCGGCAGTTCAGGTCGAAGGCCAGCGACCAGTCGGCCTCGGTGGCTTCCATCAGGGCGCCCTGGTGAACCACACCGGCGCAGTTGAACAGTATGTCGATCGAACCGGCATTCCTTGCGGCTGCGGCGATCGCGGCGGCATCGAGCACGTCCAAGACCTGGGTGCGGATCGCAGGCGACTCGAGACCCCGCAGTTTCGCCGTGTCCACATCGGTTGCGATCACAATGGCCCCCGCGGCGGCGAATGCCTGGGCGGTCGCCCGCCCAATACCTTGCCCCGCCGCGGTGACTAAGGCCGTCTTACCGGTCAATGATGGCATCGGACCCCTCACGCACCATTTGCCCGCCCCATTTCGCCGAGGCGGTTTAGGCTATTTCAAGCGAAAGGTCATCCCACCTGCCTTCAGTCTTCCAACGTAAAGCCGACTTTCATCGTCACCTGATAGTGGCGAACTTCGCCTTGCTCGATCTCGCCACGCATCTGGGTGACCTCGAACCAGCGCAGGTTGCGGGTCGTCTTGGACGCCCGTCTGATGGCGTTCTCGATCGCGTCGGCATAGTTGACCTCCGATGATCCGGCGAGTTCGATCACCCGATAAATGTGAGCGGTCATGCATCTCTCCTGTTGGTTGGACGAGCGCCCTTAACCATCGGCGGCAGTCCGGGTGGCATCGGCACGGCTATTTGTCCGGCCGTGCGCGCCGCTCTGCTCGGCACAACTCGCGCAAGCGTGCGGCGGCCGTGGTGTCGTTCGGGAACCAGACTGCTTATTTATCGTTGCTGTCGGTAGTTCTGCGAAAGGATCCAAGCCATGGCCTTTGCCAATGATACACGCGGCAAACTCGACGATGCCCAGGCGCAGATCGTGCGGCTGCGGGAACAGGTCGAGACGTTGATGAAGGATCGGGTGACCCCGGCGATGGCTGATTACGCCGGCCGGGCTGAGAACGCCTATAACGCCGCGAGCGGCGCCGTTCGGGATCAGGCTCAGGCCGTGTCGGGCCGAGTCAGGGACCAGCCGCTGCTGGCGATTGCAATCGCAGCGGCTGCCGGTTGGCTTATCGGCCGCGTGATGCGCTGATCGATGCGCCCGGTTCGGCTTGCTCGCATCGCGGCGGAAGCCGAGGGCGTTCGTATTCGTGGCATGATGACCCGGATCGTGACCCGGGTCATCTTCGCGGTTATCGCTGCGGTTTTTATATTGGGCGCGCTGACGTTCGGACATATTGCGGCTTGGTACGAGATCCGGGTCTCGCTGGAGCAAACCTACCTGGCGACGGCGGGTATTCTCGGCGGCGCCGATCTGCTTCTGGCGATCATCCTGCTGGTGTTGGCCAGCCGATCGAAACCGAGCCGGGTGGAGGTCGAGGCGCTGGAGGTGCGGCGCAAGGCGCTTGAGGGGATCAGTAGCGCCCTGAGCATCACACAGATGGCGCTGCCCTTCTTGCGGCTGGCGTCTGGAATCAGGCGGCGGCGGCGGGTGTGAGCATCAGTCGTTCGGCTTGAGGGCTTTGATATATCTCGCCATCAGCGCGATCTGATCATCGCTCAGGGATTTGCGAAACGACGGCATGAAGCCGGGCTTGCCGTTACGGATGCGCTGCTCTACTTCGCGTTCAGTCATCTCTGTGCCTGCCAACTGTGGGCCCTTGGCAGCCGCCATCCCATAGTCGCCGTGACAGAAGCCGCATTGCGCTCCAAAGATCTGCTTCGCCTCCGTCCTCTGCGCGTCATCAACTGAAGCTTTCGCCTCAGCCGGCTGACTGTCCTCGGCCGAACCGGCGGTGCCGATGTTGAGTAAAACCGCCGGGACGATTAGAAATCGGACCGGCGCACGCAAGGACATCATCATTTCCACTGTCACCAAGACATAAGCTCACAGCCCAAAACGGGCTGTGAGCTTATCGGTTGCCTTTTCAGGCTGCTGGCGTCAAAGCGCGTAGACAACCAGCACGCCGCTGTCCATCGGCATGCTCTTGAACGGCTCGCCGAACAGTTTGCCCAGGTTTTGCGAGACCCAGGTGCCCCATCCAGTGGTGACGGCGAGATACTGCTTCCCGTTCGCCATGTAGGTGATGATGCCGCCGTCGTGGCCGCCGCCATCGTTGTGCGACCATAGCTTCTCGCCGGTCTTTGCATCGAGCGCGTCGAGGATGCCGTCAGAGCCGGGCACGAACACCAGTCCGCCCTTGGTCGAAAGCAGGCTCGCCATTGGCGGGTACTTATAGATCACCTCCCATGCCTTCTTCCCGGTGATCGGGTCGACCGCATTGACATGGCCGTAAGCCGCGTCATGCCCCTGCGGTGGGATCGGGGTGAATTCCGCGCTGATGTAGTCCTTTCCCGAGTAGTCACCCGGGTTTGGCATCCGCTGCGCCTCCATGTTCTGGCACCACTCCTGACCAATTTTGTAATACAGGCCGGTGCCCGGATTGTAGCTGCCGGCATTCCAGCTGATGGCGCCGTCGATTGCCGGGCAGATGTTGTTGTGCTTGCCGATCGTTATGTCGTGCCGACCGATCAGCTGACCGGTATGCGGGTCCACGCCATCGACGAAGTTAGACGTTTCGCCCAGATGCCAGACATTCTCGATCTTCAGCGGCGGTTCGCCGATATCGCGGTTGTAAACATACACGTAGCCGCCCTTGTTGGGATGCACAGCATAATGCTTCCCGTCGCGGTCAAGCATGACGAACTCACCCACGGCTCCGTCAAAATCCCAGCTGTCGTGCGGAACTTCCTGAAAGTAGGATTTCAGCTTACCGGTATTGAGGTCCAGCGCGACAACGCCAGAGGTGTAGAGATTGTCGCCCGGCCGGTGATCGATGTCGTAGTCCGGCGCGGGATTGGATGTGCCCCAGAACAGGGTATCAGTGTTCACATCATAGGTGCCGGTCATCCAGCCGCCCCCGCCGCCGGTCTTCCAGCTGTCGTTGCCCCAACTGGCGCGCGAGCGGTCGTCGCCGCCGATCACATCGAACTGCCAGATCTTTTGCCCGGTCTTCGCATCGACCGCGAAGATCGGTCCACAGCAGCCAGACCGCTCGCCCCCGG
>DASYBP010000691.1:0-7266 GCA_036500715.1 Rhodopila sp. | reverse complement strand
TTCTTGTCTGCACAACTGTCATGCGACAGTAATTCAGGCGCCACACGATCGCGCGAGCACGCAGGTTTTTTGTCGGTCTCATCTCGGAAGACGGTCAGCGGCGTGCCACGCGCTGCGCTCCCTTTGCCAGTTTGGCCAGGTGTCTCAACGGCGGATCTTTGGCGAACGCAACGCTCCGTAGCGCACCAAGAGCCGCCATCTTAAATCCCGGAATGCAACGATTTGCCGGAAGGATGTTCGTGTCGGAGGCGTTGCGGATCGGTTCCCGGGTGATATGTGTTCGACCCCATGCGGACGCGGGATCTGGAAAGGCGGCCAAGGTCGCTTTTTGTACGCGGCCGGGCGAAATGGACAAGCCCTCCCCACCCAGGGGTACTTCCGGGGGTATATAGGGGTACTTCCGGGGGTATATAAGGAGACGATAATGGCAGACGACATTGCGGAGATCGCCCAGCGCCACGGTTTTAGCCCCGGTGCCGCCCGGGCGGTGGCCGAGGCGCTGCGCCATGGCGGCGGGACCATGGCGCAGTTCAACCATCCCGAACTTGGCGGCATGGGTCAGTGGGTTTCCGGCGGCATGCTGATGATCGGCGACATGTTCAACGATGATCTGAAAGCGCGTGTTGGCGCGCTGTGCCGGGACCTCGCCGCTTCACCGGGCCCGGTACCCGCTGCGTCCGAGCCGCCTGCGTCGGGCCAGTCGCGCAACTGGTGGCCGGATTACCTAGGCGCAGCGTCGGCAACGGGGGCGCAGAATGACATGCGATACGCGTGCTTTCCGGATCGCCGCCGCCTCGCTGTCATGCAGGCCGGCCGTGTCCGGGTTTACGACACCGGCGAGCATCGCATCGGCGGCTTCTCCCAGCAGCAGAGCGGCAGCCAGACTCTGACCTTCTCCAGTCAGCTAGGGACGGTGCGGCTGGACGAACTGAAGGAGGCCTAAGCACCGCCGAGGTTCGGCGAGCGGGTACGGTGCCGGCGGTGCAGCCATGCGCTGGCCGCGCGGCCCCGGAGGCTACCCGGCGGTAGAAATATCGTTCTACATTCCGCAGTCCGTCCGAGAGAAACCACGCATGATTCACGCCCGCGTTGCCAACGTCTGCTCCGGCCGCGTGCACTATGCCTGGGTCGCCTTGGCCGTGGTGTTCTGCTCCATGCTCGCCGGCGTTGGTGTCCGCGCCGCGCCGGGCGTGATGATCGTGCCGTTGCGGCAGGCGTTCGGCTGGGACGTGTCGACGATTTCAGCCGCGGTGTCGCTCAATATCATCCTGCTGGGCGCGACCGGGCCGTTTCTGACCGGATTGTTGCAGGTGGTCGGCCTCAGGCGCACCATGATCGGGTGCCTGATCATCCTGATGACCGGCACCGCGTTGTCGACCTTGATGACGCGCCCTTGGGAGCTGTTCCTGACCTGGGGCCTGATGGTCGGCATCGGGTCGGGGGCCGGTGCGGTCGGCTTCGCCGGGGCCGTGGCGAACCGTTGGTTCCTTCGGCGCGCGGGGCTGGCGATGGGATTGCTGACGTCGGCGAACGCAGCGGGACAGTTGATTTTCCTGCCGCTGCTGGCGCTGTTGGTGCAGCGCTTCGGGTGGCAAGGGGTTTCGGTCACGCTGACCGCGGTGATCGCCCTGGTGATCCCGATCGTGCTTCTCCTGCTGCCGGAGTCGCCCGCCGCGGTAGGGCTGGCCCCGTTCGGCGGCAGGACCGTCGTGCCGCTGCCGGCCTATGCCGGCGCCAGTCCGTTTGCGGTGGCTTTCAGTGCGCTGAGCCGTGCCGGGCGATCGATGGACTTCTGGCTGCTGAGCCTGACGTTCGGGATCTGTGGGTTCTCCACCAACGGGCTGATCAACACCCATCTGATCGCCTATTGCGCCGATAACGGGATCAGCCCGGTGAACGGTGCGTCGATCCTCGCGGTGATTGGTCTGTTCAGCCTGATCGGCTCGACCGCGTCCGGTTGGCTGTGTGACCGCTACAGCCCGCGGGTGCTGTTGTTCTGGTATTACGGGCTTCGCGGCGTGTCGCTGGTGGTAATGCCCTTCAGCGGCTTTGATTCGCTCAGCCTGTCGATTTTCTCGGTGTTCTACGGCCTGGACTGGGTGGCGACCGGCCCGGCAACCTTCGCGCTGACCAACGAGGTGTTCGGCCGCCGCGACGCCCCGGTGATCATTTCCTGGATTTTCGCCGCGCATCAGGTCGGGGGCGCTGCCGCGGCCTATGGCGCCGGTGCCGTGCGCAGTCTGTCGGGCAGCTATATGATGGCATTCATTGCCAGCGGCGTGGCCTGCGTGATGGCCTCGATGCTGGTGCTGCGGATGACACCACGGAGGGCGCTCGCCCCGGCAGAGTAAAACCGGCTGGAACCCGGGAATCCGCGAATCCGCCGGCGGCTTGTAAAATACGCTATTGTCACGATCTGCTGCTGACCGACAACGATAGGTATAGGGATCGTTTGCGCATCAGCGGAGACATGGATTGAGCGGCGGCGTCGTTCGCGTCGGGATCTCCGGCTGGACTTATGCGCCCTGGCGCGGCCTGTTCTATCCCAAGGGCCTCAAGCGCGAGCAAGAACTGGGGTACGCCGCCAGCCAGGTTCGAACCATTGAAATCAATGGCACGTTCTATGGGATGCAGCGTCCTGAGGCGTTCGAAACCTGGGCTGAGCAGGTCCCGGCTGACTTCGTTTTCGCGGTCAAGGCACCCCGCTACCTTACCCATATCCTGCGGCTGCGTGATGTGCAGGTGCCGCTCGCGAACTTTATCGCGTCGGGTCTGCTGCGGCTGGGAATTCATCTTGGGCCGATCCTGTGGCAGTTTCCGCCGAACTTCCGGTTCGACGCGAAGCGGATCGAGACGTTCCTGCGGATGTTGCCGCGTGACACCGGTGCCGCCGCGGCTCTGGGGCGCAAGCATGATGGGAAGCTGCGAGCGCCGGCCTGGCTGGACGTCGATACGCGGCGCCCGATGCGGCATGCGTTCGAAATCCGGCATGACAGTTTCCGCTGCAAGGACTTCATCGATCTGCTGCACGCTCATGACGTCGCCCTGGTGTGTGCCGATTCCCCGCACTGGCCGCGGCTGATGGATCTCACCGCTGACTTCGTATACTGCCGCCTGCACGGGTCGGCGGAGCTGTATGCCAGCGGCTACGACAACGCCGCGCTGGACGTGTGGGCGCGTCGCGTCAACGCCTGGGCGCGGGGAGAGGAGCCGGACGACGGCGAACGCGTGGGCGGGAAGGCGCGTCCGCGGCGGCGCGATGTCTTCGTGTTTTTCGACAATGACAAGAAGGTGCGCGCGCCGGCGAACGCGATGGAACTGATCCGGCGCCTGCGCTCGTGACCCGCGGCCAGCCGTCGGCTAATCTGTCCGGCAGAATCGACGGGAAAAGAAGCACATGGAAGCCACTGCCAGACCTGCCGCCACGATCCTTTTGCTGCGCGATAAGCCGCACGGTGTCGAGATCTTCATGGTGGTGCGGCACGGTGCCATTGATTTTGCCGGTGGTGCGCTGGTCTTCCCGGGCGGACGGGTGGAGGAAGCCGATTACGAGCTGGCCGATCGGCCGCGAGACTGCCCTAATCCCGATGGGCTGGACAGCGCGGCGCTGGCCTTCCGCATCGCGGCGATCCGGGAAACCTTCGAGGAATGCGGCGTGCTGCTGGCGCGTCCGCATGGCGCGCGTGAACTTATCGACGCCGCGACCCTGAAACGGCTGGAAGATCAGCACCGCGGCGCGCTCAACGCCGGTTCGATCGGTTTCGACGCGGTGCTCGGGTCGGAGGGGCTGTTGCCGGCGGTGGATCTGCTGGTTCACTTCGCCCACTGGATCACGCCGGCGCAGCAGCCCAAGCGGTACGACACGCATTTCTTCCTGGCACAGGCGCCGGAAGCGCACCTGGCGGTGCATGACGGGGAGGAGGCGGTGGGATCGGTCTGGATCACGCCCGCTCAGGCGCTATCGGAGGCCGAGGCCGGGCGATACAAGCTGGTTTTCGCCACTGCCAAGAACCTCGAAAAGCTCAGCCGCTCGCGCACCGTGGCTGAGGCGATGAGGGCGGCCAGAGCGGCGACTGTGGTGACCGTGCAACCGAAGGGCACGAAACTGGAGGGCGGGAAACGCCTCTTGCGTATCCCGGCGGAGGCGGATTACGGCGGCAGTGAGTTTGTGGTCGACTTTATGCCGGCTTCGTGAAGAACGCCGCCGATTTCCGGTGCACCAATTCCCGGTGCATCGGTGTCCGCCGTGGGCGCTTCGATTATGCGGCATCGCGTTTGGGGCTGCGGCCGGAAACGGCCCCGAACGCGCCGGGGCCAGGCCTGGAAAAGGCGATCGTTAGGTCAGGCGACCATACGCACCGGAGCGCGGGCTTCGAAGGCTTCGGCGAAACGTGTGCAGACCTCGCGCGCGTCGGTTTCGTCGACCTCGTCCACGCGCAGAAACAGTCGGTCGGTCAGGCGCTCATATAGCCCCTCGCCGTTACGGGAAAAAAACCGCGTGCCGGGAACCGGTTTCCACACGTCTTGCATGATCGTCCCTTCCTAATCGACGCCCCTAAACCTTCAGATATTCGCTGCGTGGAGGGGCGTTCCGCGCGGATAAGCGTTTCGGACAAAGATGTCATTTTGTCAATAAGGCAGAGTCGTAGTGATTCTAACCGACCATGCCGGAGTCGGCCGAATACAAATTTCCTCACGATTTTGTGACACGAAAGGTTATAGTGCGCCGCAACATAAAATCGCCGCCGCGACTTCCGAGCGCTTCAATTTATTACCGCAGTCATCATCCGCAACAGCCGCCGGTGCTTACTCCGGCCGCTCAGGCGCATGAAAATGCGGCGTTTCCGCGCGAAATCGAACCGATCAAGAAAAGGATTAATTTCGACACGACCGAGGTCTTTTTTTGATCTTGTTCGCCGTTATCAGCCCTGCCGAAACTCGCCTGACTTGCCGCCCGCTTTGTGCGTCACACGCAGGCCGTCGATCCGCATCGACCGGTCCACCGCCTTGCACATATCGTAAACTGTCAGGGCCGCAACGCCGGCGGCCGTCAGGGCTTCCATCTCAACGCCGGTCTGTCCCGTGGTACGCACGGTGGCGGCGACCTCGACCGTGCTCGCGGCCACGTCAGTCTCAAGGTCCACCGTGACCGATGTGAGCGGCAGCGGATGGCAGAGCGGGATCAGACCGGCCGTCCGTTTCGCCGCCATGATCCCGGCCAAGCGAGCCACGCCCAGGACATCGCCTTTTTTGGCCGACCCGTCCCGGATCATCGCCAGCGTCGCAGCGGCCATCACCACACGGGCCCGGGCCGTGGCAGTGCGCGTGGTGACCGGCTTGTCCGATACGTCGACCATCGTCGCGTGGCCTGCCTGGTCGAAATGGGTGAAACCACTCATAAGCCGTCGCCCAGCAGCTCTCGTACCGCAGCGCTGACGTCGGTCTGCCGCAGCAGGCTTTCACCGACCAGATAGCAATTCGGCCCGACCGCCGCCAACCGCCGTAAATCGTCGGTGTTGCGGATGCCGCTTTCAGCGATCAGAAAGCGGTCCGGCGGAACCAGCGGCGCCAGCTTCTCCGTTGTCGCGAGATCGGTCTGTAATGTCTTGAGATTCCGATTATTTATACCGATCAACGACGTTTCCAACAGCAGTGCGCGATCCAGTTCCTCGCGGTCGTGGACTTCAACCAGAACATCGAGATCAAGGCTGACCGCGATCTGTTCCAGTTCGCGCGCCTCGGCATCGGTGAGAACGGCCATGATCAGCAGAATACAGTCGGCCCCCATCGCTCGGCTTTCGTAGACCTGCCACGGATCGAGCATGAAGTCCTTGCGCAGCACCGGTAGCTTTACGGCGGCGCGCGCCGCTTTCAGATGGTCTGGGTCGCCCTGGAAATGCCGTCGTTCGGTCAGCACCGAAAGACACGCCGCGCCACCCGCCTCGTAGGCCCGAGCGAGTGAAGGCGGATCGAAGTCCTCCCGGATCAGGCCGCCAGAGGGCGACGCCTTCTTGATCTCTGCGATCAGCCCGTAGTGTCCGCCCGCCGTGGCCTGCTTCAACGCGTAGCCAAAACCACGGGTCGCGTCATGCTGCGCCGCGATTTTCTGCCGCAGGCCGTCGATGCCCCGCCCCACCTTCCTTTCGGCGACATCTGCCCGGACATCCGCACAGATGCGAGCGAGTACGTCCGGGATTGAGCCAATATCGTCTGGCATCAGGCTTTCCTCAAGTCAGGGACACGGTTACGGCACTCACGCGCCGCAAGGTCTCCAACGCGGCAAACGCGGCTCCGGATGCGATCGAATGTGCGGCCACGGACACACCTTCGCGCAAGTCACCCGCCCGCTGGGCAATGATCAGCGCCGCGGCCGCGTTCAGCAGAACGGTGTCGCGATAGGCGCCCGGCGTGGACTGAAGCACGGCTTCCAGCGCCGCGGCGTTGAAGGCGGCGTCACCACCTTGGATGGCCGCGATCGGCGCCCGCGAGAGCCCAACGTCCTCGGGATCGACCATGAAACTGACGATGTCTCCGCGGTGCAACGCCACCACATGGTTGGGTCCGGCCACGGTCAACTCGTCGAGGCCCATGCCGTGCACGACCCAAGCGGCCTCATGGTCCAGGGCCGCCAGGGTTTCCGCCATCGGCCGGGTCCAATCGGGGGAGAACACACCGGCCAACTGCCGGCGCACCCGGGCTGGATTGGCCAGCGGACCCAGCAGGTTGAAGATCGTCCGTGTGCCAAGCTCGACCCGCGGCCCGGCGGCGTGCCGGATCGACGGATGGTGCCGAGGCGCAAACAGGAAGACGCAGCCGGCCTGCGCCAGGATCGCGGGCAGCGCGGCGAGGGGCGCATCGATATTGACGCCCAGCGCCTTCAGCACGTCGGCACCGCCGGTGCGCGACGACAATGCGCTGTTGCCGTGCTTGGCGACCGGCACGCCGCACCCCGCGACGACGAAGGTCACCGCCGAGGAAATATTCAGCGTGCCGGCGCCGTCCCCACCGGTGCCGCACACATCGATCGCCCCGTCGGGTGCCGCGATCGATGTCATGCGGCTGCGCATAGCGCGGACCGCGCCGGTGATCTCGGCAACCGTCTCGCCGCGGACGCGCATCGCCATTAGCAGCGCGCCGATCTGCGCCGGCGTCGCCTCGCCCGACATGATGACGTCGAAGGCGGCCTCGGCCTGGGCTTCGGACAGAGTCTCGCCGGCGGCCATCCGGGCGATGAACGGCTTCAGATTGGCGGACATGGCTCAGGCT
>DASYBP010000690.1:0-4415 GCA_036500715.1 Rhodopila sp. | reverse complement strand
GACAGAAAGATTTGCGGGCCGCGCGGTTCCTCGCGCACATCGTAGATATAGGCACGCACGCGGTCGCCATTGCGAAAGCTTTCGCGCGCAATCAATTCGTCGCGGCGCAACAGTGCCTCGGCTCGGCCCAACTCGACCATGAGGTTGCCATACTCGGTGCGCTTGACGACGCCATTGATGATCTCGCCCACGCGGTCCTTGAATTCGTCGTACTGGCGTTTGCGTTCGTATTCGCGGACGCGCTGGACGATGACCTGCTTGGCGGTCTGAGCAGCGATGCGGCCAAAATCGATCGGCGGCAATGGGTCAACGACGAATTCACCAACTTTCTTGTCCGGAAACAGCTTGGCCGCGTCGGCCTTGCCCATCTGGGTTTCTTCGTTCTCGACGGTATCAACGATCTCGGTCCAGCGCGACAGCCGGACGTCACCACTCTTGCGGTCGATCGTCGCGCGAATGTCCTTCTCGTGTCCGTACTTCGCACGTCCGGCTTTCTGGATGGCTTGCTCCATCGCCTCCAGCACTTCCTCGCGGTCGATGTTCTTTTCGCGCGCGACGGCGTCGGCGACCAGCAGCAGTTCAGGGCGAGCGATAGCAGTGTCCATGAGCGACCTCTGTAAATGGCGTCCGGTGGCGTTCAGTTGGCCAGCTTCGTAGTGGCGGTGGCTTGGATCAGTGCGTCCGTCAAGACAAGTTTCGCGCGGCGAATGTCGGGATGGCGAAGCACGACCTCCGATCCGTCATCGAGGCGCATGCGCGCAGTATCGCTGTCGGCGCCGAGGACGAAGCCGGCGAACCGCTTGCGGCCATTTTGCGGAAAGAAGGTTTCAACACGGGCAAGGTGGCCCGCGAAGCGGTTCCAGTCTTTCACCCGCGTCAGCGGGCGATCGATCCCGGCGGAACTGACCTCCAGGGTCCAAGCGCCAGGGATGGGATCGTCGACGTCGATGGCCGCGCTGACGTCATGGCTAATTCGCTCACAATCCTCGATGCTGAGCTGCAACCCGTCTAAGCGGTCAGCCATAACTTGCACCGTCGGGCGTTCGCGGCCCAGGACGGCGACTCGTACGAGTTCAAAGCCAAGAAGTTCCAAACGCGGCGCTATGATTGCCGACAACCTGGCTTCCAGGCTGGTGTGCTGCTGCTCGTCCAAACGGGATCGCCCCAAAACAAAAAAAGGCGGCCCGCGAAGGCCACCCCCCGTATAACAGCGGAGAATGATTTCTCTGCAAAGTAGCGCGTGGTGCGGTGAATTGCAAGGCTTGGTACCTTGTTAACCTTTCTGCTCCATGCTCTCCACCATGAAGCGGTTGGACTGTCTGGACGGGGTCCGTGGTCTGCTGGCGGTGTATGTGCTGCTGGGCCACATGGCGCCGTTCGCGGTCTTGCCAGCCTGGGTGCAGAACGCCGTGTCCCACGGCGGTGCCGCGGTGGACGTGTTTTTCGTCCTTAGCGGTTTGGTGATCACGCAGTCACTGCTGCGCGCCGGCGGTCAGGCGGCGCCATTTCTGATTGCCCGGGTGGCGCGGATTTTTCCGGTATTCCTGGCGGTGTTTGCGGTCTCGATCGCGGTGGAGCCCTGGTCTTGCGGCTTCGAGTTCATGCCCTGGATCGGCCCCGACGACGTTGCCCGCACGATCTGCGTCAAGACCTGGCCGCATGCATGGCTACCCGAAATCGCCGCGCATCTCACGCTGGTCCACGGGCTGTTTCCGTACGCGGTCTGGCCTGATGTCTGGGTGAGTTTCCTCGGGGCAGCGTGGAGCTTGTCAACCGAATGGCAATTTTATTTGTTGGCGCTGCTTGTCGCGACGCGGAGCCGCCGGCTGTACGTGATCCTGCTTGGTCTTGCCTTGGCCGGGGTCGCCTGGCGCCTGACGGTCGCGGTGCCGTGGCAGTTCAGTCGAGCTTTTCTGCCGAACAAAGCGCATTTTTTTGCGCTTGGCGTGGCGAGCGTGCCGCTGGTCAATCGTGAGCGTGGGGCGATTCTTCGTTACGCTTTGGTGCTGATCAGTGCGCTGGCGATCTGTGCGACCGCGGGAAGTCCCAGCAAGTTACTACCGCCGCTGGCGTGGTCGTTCTGCTTGGCGATTCAAATAAGGCCTGATCTAACCGGTCTCCGCCACGCGAGCAGGCTGCTGTGTAGCCGGGCGATCCGGTACCTCGGTGCAATCTCCTATTGCGTATATTTGGTGAACGAACCGATCCATAAGACAGTGGGCGAGGCATTGAGCCGGTTTGCCAGCGGGGATGGCAGCGGGGATGCCAGCGGAGATGGTCGACTCTTCACCGCGCTGTGGATTCCGTTGTCGATCGGGCTGCCTCTGCTGGTCGCTGCCTTGCTGCATAGATACCTGGAGGTACCCGCGCTGAGAGTGGGGCGTGATTTTGCCCGGCGAATATCTTCTCCCTCTGTCGCGGCTCCCTCTGTCGCGGCTTCCTCTGGCGCGGCGGCTGTGCAGGCTCGCGGGTGAGGGTTATAGAGGTGGGAAATGAAACCTCCTCATGGCAGCCGTCCTGGCGGATCGTCGCGCCCTCCATCCGACCGCGGCCCCTATCGTGGGCCTGGTGGACAAACCCCGCGGCCGCCTGGGCAGGGGCAGCGGGGTGATATCCGGACCGCTGCCGGCGGTGCGCCCGCTGGTGGACACCAGGGTCAAAAGCCACGGCATGGGGAGTTTCAGCCGCGTGGCCCGCGCGACGACGGTCCGCCCCGTGCGCAGCGTGAGGCCGGTCAACCGCGCATGCAGCGCGAGGCCGGGCCGCAGCGCCTGTCCATCACACCGCAGCGCCAGCGGGATTATGATGCGCCGCGCCACGCAGATGCGCCGAAGGGCACGGTCTGGTTGTATGGACACCACGCGGTGGCTGCCGCGCTGGCCAATCCGGCACGCCGACTGCGTCGTCTGCTGCTGACCGAGGATGGCGAGGGCGCCATCAGCGCTCTGCTGTCGCCGCCCTGGGCGGTCTCAGCAGAACGGGTCGATCGCGGCCGGCTCGACCACCTGCTGGGGCGTGACATCGTGCATCAGGGCGCCGCGCTGCTGGCGGATCCGCTGGCGCCGCCCAGCCTGCAGTCAGTGCTGGAAAAACCCGGCGTCATCATCGTGCTCGACCAGGTCACCGATCCACGCAATGTCGGGGCAATCATGCGTTCGGCGGCCGCATTCGGTGCGGCTGCTGTGATCACGCAGGACCGCAATGCGCCCGAGGAGACCGGGGGTCTGGCGAAAGCGGCCTCGGGGGCGCTGGAGAAGATGCCGCTGCTGCGTGCGGTGAATATTGCGCGCACGATCATTGCGCTGAAGGCGGCCAATATCTGGTGCATCGGGATGGACGCGGCCGGCAAACCGCTGTCCGGACCGGCGTTTGCGGATCGCCGCGTGGCGCTGGTGCTGGGCGCCGAGGGCGAGGGCTTGCGCCGCCTGACGCGCGAAACCTGCGATGAGATAGCCGGACTGACGATAAAGGGGGCGGTCGAGAGCCTGAATGTGTCGGCCGCGGCATCGGTCGCCCTCTACGAACTGTCGCGTCGCTGATGGAGTTCGATCCGGCCCCAGCGGCGCGCGCGCTTTGGACAGTCCGACAGGCCCGGATTCCAGTCGCTCCCCTGCCGCAGGCGATCGCGCCGAGGACCGAGGGCGAGGGGGCAGCAGTGCAACGCGCACTCGCAGCCCTTGTGGGAGCGGTACCTCCGGCCGGGTTCAAAATTGGCGGCACCGGCAAGCGGATGCAGATGTATTTGGGCGTGGACAATCCGGTTGCCGGCTTTATGCGAGCCGAAGATTTGTTTCACGGCCACGCCGCGTTGCGCTTTGCCGACTTTATCAAGCCGGGAGTCGAATGTGAGGTGGCCGTTAGGCTGGGGCGGGATCTCCCGGCTGGGCCTTGCGGTTTGGAGCAGGCGTTGGCCGCGGTCGAGGCGTTCTTTGCCGGTATCGAGATCGTCGAAAACCGATATGGGGATCTGAAAGAACTTGGAACGCCGACGCTGCTTGCGGACCAGATGTATCACGGCGCTGCGGTGATCGGCGATCGGCACGCGGTGGATTGGCGCGCGATCGACATCGGCGCGCTGCGCGGGCGGATCAGCCTGGCCGACGGCAGCGGTGATGAAGGGGTCACGACAGACCTGCTGGGTCACCCGCTGAACGGACTCGCCTGGTTGGCTGGATCCGCCGAGGCCGCGGCGTTCGGCGGCTTGAGAGCCGGGCAGGTCATCATGCTGGGCAGCGTGACGCCGCCGGTATGGCTAAGCGAGCCGGCGACCGCGACGGTAAGCTTTCCTCCGCTGCCGGCTGTGACGGTCCGGTTAGGTTGATCAGACTGGCGGCAGACCACGACGCCCGGCGCTGAGCAACCCAACGATTGTGCGGCCAAGACGGTGCCACAGGTCGCGGGCGAGGCCGGCGATT
>DASYBP010000689.1:0-30014 GCA_036500715.1 Rhodopila sp. | reverse complement strand
CTTGCGCGCCGCCCTTGCTGTTGTAGCCCTGGTAGCATCCCATCAAGGCGACCAGGAATCCAAATACGGCGGCCTTCACCAGACCTGACACCACGTCGTCCATCTGCACGAAGTTGACCGTGTTGGCGACGTAGCTGTCGGCGTTGAAACCGAGCTTGAGGGTGGAGACGATGAATCCACCCATGACACCCAGTATGTCGGCGATGACCACCAGCAGCGGCAGCGCGATGATCCCGGCGAGAAGGCGCGGCGCCACCAGATATTTCATCGGATTGGTGGACAAGGTGGACAAAGCGTCAATCTGATCGGTCACGCGCATAGTGCCCAGTTCCGCGGCCATTGCCGCGCCGACGCGGCCGGCCACCATCAGGCCGGCCAGCACCGGGCCCAGTTCCCGGGTCACCGACAGCACGACCAGGTTCGCCACGGCGCCTTGGGCGGAGAACCGGGCAAAGCCGGTGTAGGATTGCAGCGCGAGGACCATGCCGGTGAAGACCGCGGTCAGGGCGACCACCGGCAGGCTGAAATAGCCGATGTCCAGCATGGCGCGGCCAAACAGGCGCGCGTAGAAGGGTGGGCGAAAGAGGTGGGATAGTCCCTCCAGCCCAAACAACGCCAGCGCACCAGCGCCGCGGCACACGCTGATGACCGCTCGGCCGACAGCCGCCAGGAAGTCCAATATTCTGATCACGCTGTACGATACACCCGATGAAAACGCCGGCCCAGGGACGTCAGCACCTCATACCCGTTCGTGCCAGCCGCCAGGGCCACGTCGTCAGGAGAAAGATGCGGCCCAAGAACATCCAGCCAGCTTCCCGGTCCCACAGCGGGATGGTCTGTCACGTCGAACGTGGTAAGGTCCATGGAGACGCGGCCTACCAGCGGGACGGGGGCGCCGTCAAAGCACGCCGAACCTCGTCCTGAGAGGCTGCGATGAAACCCATCGGCGTAGCCTAGCGCCGCAGTCGCGATCCGGCTCGGCCGGTCGGCGATCCAGGTGCCATTGTAGCCGACCGACGTGCCCGTAGCGACCTGGCGCACGGCCAGCACCCGGACGGACAGCCGCACGACGCAGCGCATCGGATTGGCCTGGCCTGGCGTCGGATTGATGCCGTAGAGCGCGGCCCCTGGGCGTGCCAGATCGGATCCGAACTCAGCACCGAGGAAAATGCCGGAGGAATTTGCCACGCTGCGAGGCGCCGGCGGCAGCATCGCTCGGGCGGCCGCAAAGCGCTGCCGTTGCACAGCGTTGATGGGGTTGTCCGGGATTTCGGACGACACGAGATGCGTCATCACATACCGGATCGTCAGCCCACCGAGACGCGCTCGATCTGCCCGAAGCGTTGCCAGGTCGTCGGGCGACAGGCCGAGGCGGGACATGCCGGTGTCGACGTGCAGGATGGCGTCACCGCGCCAGCGCCCGATCTCGTCAAGCGAGCCCAGGACAGGGGTCAGCTGGTTGGCGACAAAGTCATCTTCAGTGCCGGGTATCAGGCCGCCCAGGACCGCGAGCATAGCACCCGGTACGATGTCGCGGATTGCCAGTGCCTCGTTCAGGTATGCGACGAAGAAGTGCCGGCAGCCCGCCCTGTGCAGGGCGAAAGCGACCTGCGGGGCGCCGAGGCCGTAGGCGTCGGCTTTGACGACGCAAGCAACGGGACCCCACGGGTGTCGGGCGCGCAACGCCTGCCAGTTGGCGACAATGGCCGCTAGATCGATCTCGAGGACTGCCTGGTCATTCGACATAGTCGGCGTGGACAAGATCCAGATCGCCGAAGCGGGTGAACTCGCCCTCGAACAGCAGCGGGATCGAACCGGTAGGGCCATGGCGCTGTTTGGCAATGATCAGATCCGCCCGGTTGTGCGCCTTGGCCATCCGCTGCTGCCAGTCATCCAGGGCGGCGCTGAACTTTTCGCCGTTGCCCTCATAAGCGATTTCCTTGGGCATTTTTTGCTCAAGATAATATTCGTCGCGGTAGACGAACATCACCGCGTCGGCGTCCTGTTCGATGGAGCCGGACTCGCGCAGATCCGCCAGCTGCGGACGCTTGTCGTCGCGGTTCTCGACCTGGCGAGAAAGCTGAGACAGGGCCAGGACCGGGACGGTCAGTTCCTTGGCCAGCGCCTTCAGGCCCTGGGTGATCATGCTGATCTCCAGCACCCGGCTTTCCGGCTTCGTGCCGGCAGCGGGGCGCATCAGTTGCAGGTAGTCGACGATCACCAGCGCTAGGCCCTTGGTCCGCTTCAATCGCCGGCAGCGGGTGCGCAGCGCGGACATGGTGATGGCCGGCGTGTCATCGATCTGGATCGGCAACGAAGCGATCTCGCGAGATACCTGGACGAATTTGTCGAAATCCTTTTGGCCGATGTCGCCCCGGCGGATGCGGTCACCGGAGATGCGGGCTTCTTCGCTAAGAAGCCGGGTGGCGAGTTGTTCGGCGCTCATCTCCAGAGAGAAAATCGCCACGGTTGCTTCAGGAACGCGGTTCGCACCCTTGATCCGAGCATCGGATTGCAGGGCCTTGGCGGCGCCGAAGGCAATTTTGGTGGCGAGCGCGGTTTTGCCCATGCCGGGACGGCCGGCGAGGATCAGCAGGTCGGATGGATGCAGGCCGCCCATCTTGCTGTCAAGATCTCGCAGCCCGGTGGTCAGGCCAGAGACGCCGCCGGATCTGCGAAACGCGCGTTCCGCGCCCCGGATAGCGTCGGTCAACGCATGCTCGAACGTCACGAATCCACCGCCCGTGCCATTGTCAGCAGCCAGATCGAACAGCAACTGTTCGGCAGACTCGATCTGCAGCGCGCCGTCCAGTTCGGGGTCGGCACCGAAGGCGTTGTTCACGACAGTTTCGCCGATGTCGATCAACTGGCGGCGCATCCAGGTGTCGAGGATGGCGCGCCCGTAGTCACCAGCGTTGATGATGCCGACCATGGCGGTCAGCAATTGAGTCAGGTAGGCGGTGCCGCCGACTTCCTCAAGGATGCCGGCGTGCTCGAACTCCGCCTTCAAAGTGACGGCGTCGGCGAGTTGGCCGGCTTCTACACGGCGGGAAATCGACTGGTAGATGCGACCATGGATCGGGTCGGCGAAATGCTCCGCGGCAAGAAAT
Source organism: Rhodopila sp. (assembly GCA_036500715.1). Classification (GTDB taxonomy): domain Bacteria; phylum Pseudomonadota; class Alphaproteobacteria; order Acetobacterales; family Acetobacteraceae; genus Rhodopila. The sequence continues at coordinate 26,904 of DASYBP010000689.1, read as the reverse complement.
TCGGAGACTTTCTCATAAGCTTTGTTGTTGGCCAGCAGCGCGCCGAGCAGAGCCTGCTCCGCCTGGACGTTGGAGGGCGGAAGGCGCTGGGAAAGGCCGAAAAGCGGCGAGTCGATGGTGTTCACGCACGCAGTGTAGCGCAGACCGGAAGCGGCGCGCAGTGGCTAGTAACATGTTGCGCTGTGGATAGCGGGTGCAAAATCGCAATGGCATCCAGCGCCAGCTGCGTAATCGCGGGTGAGGGCATTTGGCGTGGATCATCGGCCGATAGCCTGGTCCGGTGGTGAAATATCGGTGCCACAGCGACTGCCGGGCACGTGCGCCCGTTCGTGCGGATCGAGCCGCGTCAGAAACAAGTTATCGGCGTGAATTTAGTGAGATCCATCCCAGCTAGGCCAAATGATTTCACCCAAGAAATGATGTTCGGCAAGACCGTCGTGGGTCGTCTCGCCGATTCTCATGACACTCTCGACGGTTCCGGCCGTGCCGCTATCGTCGGGCAATGTCGGCGGTGCAGGCTATCCTACCTGTCGGATCAGCGTCGCCCAGCGGTCCAGAATTGGCAGCACCACGTCCTCCTTCGCGGCGGGCAGGCCTACCGTCACCCGCGCGACGCCGAGATCGCGGTAGCGCTTCAGCATGTCAGGCTCCTCGGTCACCCCGGTCAACGTCACGGGGCAAGATGCCGCCTCGCGCCCTGCCTCCGCGAGCATCGTGCGGAACTTCGGCACGGTCTCGAACACGTCGCCATAAGCCGACCGACCGGCGAGCGGGGTCCAACCCTCGCCATAGCGCACGGCCCGGCGGGCGGCCTGGGGGAATGCGCCGCCGACGATCACCGGGGGATGCGGCTTTTGCACCGGTTTCGGCCAGGCCATCATCGGATCGAAGTTGACGAACTCACCGTGATATTCCGGCTTGGATTGCGTCCAGATCGCCTTCATCGCCTCCACCCGTTCACGCACCAGTTTGGCGCGGGAGGTAAAGACAGTGCCGTGGTTTTCCATTTCCTCGGCGTTCCAGCCGATGCCGATGCCGAAGAGGAAGCGGCCCTGGGAGACCTGGTCGATGGATGCCACCAGCTTCGCGGTCTGGATCGGATCGCGCTGGTTCACCAGGCAGACGCCGGTGCCGACCTTCAATGTGGTAGTGGCGGCCGCGGCTGCCGTCAGCGTAACGAACGGATCCATCACGTCGTAGTATTGCTTCGGCAGTTCGCCGCCGCCGGGCCAGGGCGATCGGCGTGACAGCGGGATGTGGGAATGCTCAGCAGCCCAAACCGATTCGAACCCGCGCTCCTCCAGCGCCTTGCCGAGCGCAGCCGGGGTAATCGAATAGTCGGTGAAGAAGATTCCAGCGCCGACGTGCATGGTGGCCTCCTGTTGGCTTGCCCGTACCTTGGCATGGGCCCAGGCTGCGGTCACGCCCCTACCGGCGGCCATCACGGTTTGTCGCGCACCATTAACGGCAGTGGAAGACGCGCTGAGGCGTTCGCACATAGGGACCTATGGACGTTCCGCGCCTATGAACACCGGCTCGCGAGGTGAACAAGCTCCGGCTCGGATTGCCGTCGCGTTCTTCACCGGCTACGCCGACTTGAGCACGTTGAAACTTGAGCACGTTGAAAGAGGTACATAAGGACCGCACCGGGCAGAAGCCCTTCCGCGTGCCCGAGTCGGCGGAAAGGGGCTGCGGATGGCGTCCGAGTGAGGTATGGGTCACGCGCGCCTCGTGTGGCGGGCTCCTTCAGGTGATCTGGCGGTGAACGGTGGATGCCTGATGGCCGTTACAGGCCTTGCCATCAAAAGAGAACCGCTCGCTGGCGGGTATTGCCGCGCGATGACCTGAAGGGGCCTGCCTCGCCATGAAGACGCCTAATGCCACCCTGATCGCGGAAGCCCTTGGCGCCAGGCTTCCGCCCCTGCTTATCGCCGCGGACCGGGTGGCCTCGACTGTGGCCCAAGGTGTGCATGGGCGGCGGCGTGTCGGGCAGGGTGATAGTTTTTGGCAGTTTCGACGGTTCGTCTCCGGCGACCCGCTGGCGCGGATCGACTGGCGGCAGTCCGCAAAGTCGGGCCGCGGCGCGCCCGAGGGCTGGTTCATCCGAGAAACGGAATGGGAAGCCGCGCAGACCGCATGCCTATGGCGCGATGCATCGGCGTCGATGCGCTGGCGGTCGCGTCAGGTTCCTATGGAAAAACGGGATCGCGCCAATCTTCTGTTGCTTTCCCTGGCCTCCTTGCTGCTTCGTGGCGGGGAGAGAGTGATGATGATGCAACAAGATGCTCGACCGGTGACCAACCGGTCCGGTCTGGAGCGACTGGCGGGTGCACTCGAGGCGACTCATGAGGAAGGCGGCCTGCCGCCAGAGCTTCGATTGCCACGCCATGGGACGGTCGTCCTGTTCAGCGATTTCCTATCGCCGCTGGACGAGATCCGAACAATGATCGGACGTTTCGCGGCAGTGCCGGTGACGGGATATCTGATGCAAATCCTCGATCCGGCGGAAACCGCCCTGCCCTACCACGGACGCATCCGTTTCCGTGGTCTGGAGAGCGACGGCGACGCATTGATCCCGCGCGTTGAGTCGGTTCGCGACGCCTACGCCGACCGGCTGCGGGCTCAGCAGGAGGGGATTGCCTCGGTCTGCGCCACCGCCGGCTTCGGTTTTGGTGTTCATCGCACGGACCACCCGCCGGAGATGGCGCTGCTGACACTCTACGAGGCCTTGGCGGCGCGATGACCTCAACGGCTTCCATCAAGCGAGGAGAGGCGGCGATTTACCAGTTATCTCGAACCGACGCGGGAGCGTGCCGCGTCGGACGGGCGGGCAGGACGAGCATTAGGTAATGATTTTTGTCGCGCCTTGGGTGCTTTCCGGCCTACTTGCCCTACCGCTGCTTTGGTGGTTGCTGCGCGTCACCCCTCCGGCACCCAGGTCGGAAGTTTTCCCAGCGGTCCGCTTTCTGCTTGGATTGAATGCAACCGAGGAGACGCCGGCGCGGACCCCGTGGTGGCTGCTGGCCCTGCGACTGGTGGCAGCGGGCCTGGTGGTCGTGGCGCTGGCGAGGCCTGTGCTGGACGCGGGGATGACCCTGGCCGGAAAAGGACCCGTGCTGCTGGTGATCGACAACGGCTGGGCCGCGGCGGATGACTGGGTGCGTCGCAAGGAAGCCGCGGGCGCGCTGTTGGACCGGGTCGAGCGGGCCGCGCGAAAGACGGCACTGCTCACAACCGCCCAGGATGGCAGCGGTGCCCCGATCACCGTGTCTGCGACAATGCCGGTTGCCGACTTGCGCGCGCGTCTTGCCGCGCTGCAACCACAGCCGTGGCCATCGGACCGGACCGCTTCGGCTGCCGCGATGCATGCTTGGCAGGCCGCAAATGCCTCTGTGATTTATGTGCCGGACGGGTTGACCGACGGCGCCGATTTCGACCGCTTTGCCGGCGCGATGCGCGACGTCGGGCCGGTAACCGAACTCTGCTGCGACACAGCATCTCCGCCGCTATTGCTGCCGCCGAGCAGCGAAGCGGACCGGCTGGTGGTACATCTGGCTCAGGTTGCGCGCGCGACCGCCACCGAGGCCGGCGTCCTGGCGCAAAGCGGAGACGGACGCACTTTGGCGCGGACCAGCATCACTGTCCCAGCGGGAGCCTCGACGGCGTCCGGCGCGATTCCGCTACCGCCGGAACTGCGTAACCGGCTGACCCGTCTGGTGCTGGAGGGACCAGCGAGCGCGGGCTCCGTCGTACTCCTGGACGAACGGTGGCGGCGACGCCCAGTGGGCCTGCTGTCGGGCGACCTGGCTACCGCTGACACGCCATTCACCGGCTCGATCTACTTCCTGAAGCGTGCGCTGGAGCCCTTCACCGAATTGCGCGAAGGCGATGCGGCGACGCTGCTGAAGCGGGATATTTCCGTGCTTGTGCTGGCCGATCGGCCGCTGCCGGCGGGCGCTGAAAGGGACGCGCTGGAAGCCTGGGTGCGGAAGGGCGGCTTGCTGATCCGCTTCGCCGGTCCGCGCACGGCGGAGGCGGCGACCAACGACACCGACACGCTGATGCCGGTGCGCCTACTCGCTGGCGATCGGCAGCTTGGCGGCGCGATGTCCTGGAGCCAGCCGGCCGGGCTGCAGGCATTCCCGTTTACGTCGCCTTTTTCCGGGTTGCCGGTGACCGAGGAGATCAAGGTGACACGTCAGGTGCTGGCCGAACCCACTGCCGATCTGGCCGGGCGAACCTGGGCGGCTCTGGCGGACGGGACGCCGCTGGTGACCGAAATGCCCGAGGGTGCCGGCCGGGTGGTGCTGTTCCATGTTACCGCCAACGCCGACTGGTCGAATCTGCCGCTGTCGGGCCTGTTCGTCGACATGCTGCGGCGGCTGGTGGATTTGTCCGTGGGCGTGGCCAGCGCCCAGGGCACCGCCACACTGGCCCCGGCCGAGACACTGGACGGCTTCGGTATGCTGTCGCAGCCGCCCCCGGCGGCGATCGGCCTGCAGGCCAACAAATTCGCCTCCACCCCGGTCTCCGCGCGGCATCCGCCTGGGCTGTACGGGCCGGAGAGCGGCCGGCAGGTGCTCAACCTGGGCGCGGGCATGGCCGCCCCTGAAGCCGCTGCACCGGTTGCCGGCGCTGCGCTGGAAACGGTTCGGGGATCGGCGCGCGAACGCGCGCTGGGGCCGCCTCTGCTGGCGTTGGCGGTTCTCCTGCTCGGCGCTGACATGGTCGTTTCCCTGGGGTTGCGTGGCCTGCTGCGCGCGCGCGTCTCGGCGGCCGCCGCGGCGCTGTTGCTGGTACTGACACCGGTAGCCCACGCCCTCGATGTCAGTGCCAATCCGGCGACCGATACGCGCCTCGGCTACATCCTCTCCGGCGACGGCCAAGTGGACGGCGTCGCCAAAGCGGGGCTGGAGGGGCTGTCGGATTACGTGAACCAGCGGACCGCGGCGTCCTTGTTCGAACCCGACGCCGTGCAGCCGGGTCAGACCGACCTCAGTCTGTATCCCCTGCTCTATTGGCCGGTCACCGCCGACACGCCTGATCTGAGCCCCGCCCAGACCGCCGCGCTGAACGACTACATGAGCCGCGGCGGGATTATCCTTATCGACACGCGCGATTCTGGATCGGGGGCCGGTTTTGCGCCGGGAACCGAGGATGCGCTGCGGCGCATCGCCCGGTCGCTGATCGTGCCGCCGCTTGCCCCAGTGACCGGCGAGCATGTGCTGTCGCGCGCGTTCTACTTGCTGTCGGACTTTCCAGGCCGTTTTACCGGGGACACGGTCTGGGTGCAGCGCGATCAGGACCGGACCAACGACAGCGTCAGCCCGGTCATCATCGGCGGCAACGACTGGGCCGCGGCCTGGGCCGTGGGGCCCGACGGCAGCAACCCTTATGCCGTCATCCCCGGCGGTCAGCGGCAGCGAACCCTGGCGTATCGGTTTGGGGTTAATCTTGTGATGTACGCGCTGACTGGAAATTACAAAGGCGATCAGGTGCACGTTCCGGCTATTCTCCAGCGACTCGGCCAGTAAATGCATCCGGAACAGGTCATAGCTGCTGTCCGCTTCGAGCCGCTGCTGCCCATCTGGGTCCTGATCGCGCTGTGTATCGTTTCGCTGGCTGTGGTCGGGGTCGGGCTGTGGCGACGTGGCCGCGGCACCTTGTTTCGCCTCGCCGCGTTCGCGGTGCTGCTACTGTGGCTGACAGGGCCCCGATTGGTGCAGGAAACGCGAGACTCACTGCGCGACATAGGGTTGCTGGTGGTGGACCAGTCCGCTTCGATGCAGGTCGCTGGCCGGGCACAGCTTGCCGATGCCGCCCGGCAGTCGATCCAGGGGCAGGCCGCACACATGCCGGACCTGGAGCTGCGCACGGTCACGGTGCCGGAAAGCGGCAATGCCGGCACGCAACTGTTCGCCGAGATGGATCGCGCCCTGGCCGATATACCGCGGTCGCGCTTCTCTGGGACGATCGCGATCACTGACGGGCAAATACACGATGTGCCCAAGGTGGCGCCGGGTGGTGCGCCCTTGAATCTGCTGCTGACCGCGAAGGGCGAGGAAACCGACCGCCGGCTGCGCGTGATCGAGGCGCCGGGCTACGGTATCGTTGGCAAGTCCGTCATTTTACGGGTCGCGATCGACGATCTGGGGACCGCCGGCGGCCGAACCGGCCCCGCCACGTTGACGGTCCGCCGCGATGGACAGCCGTTCCGCACCGAAAGCGTGCCGGTCGGCGTTGAGCAGCACATTGAAGTCCCGATCACCCGGGCCGGCCCGACGGTGATCGAGATGGCGGCAAGCCCGCTCCCGGGCGAAGTTTCTCAGTTGAACAACCGCGCCGTGGTCGAGATCAACGGGGTGCGGGATCGCTTGCGGGTTCTGCTGATTTCGGGCGAACCGCATCAGGGCGAGCGCACCTGGCGGCGCCTGCTGAAGGCCGATCCGTCGGTCGACTTGGTGCATTTCACTATTCTACGTCCGCCTGAAAAAGACGACCGCACGCCGCTGAACGAACTGGCGCTGATTGCGTTTCCGGTGCGCGAACTGTTCGTCGATAAGATCGGCGAATTCGACCTGATCATTCTCGACCGCTTTCAGAACCGCGGCCTGCTGCCATTACCGTACCTTGCGAACATCGCCGGCCGGGTGCGGCAGGGCGGCGCGTTGCTGATGAGCGTGGGGCCAGAGTTTACCGGGGCAACCAGCCTCGCCGCGACGCCGCTGGGGAGCGTGCTTCCCGGGGGCCCGGCCCAAGCGAATGCAGTGGTCGATGGGGCGTTCCGACCGTGGGTGACCGATCTTGGCCAGCGGCATCCTGTCACGGAGGGCCTGAGCGGTGCCAACCCGGCGGGAAATCCAACCAAAGGGCCGGACTGGGGACCGTGGTATCGCCGGATCGAACCGGGTCCGGTGGACGGCGAGGTGCTGATGCGCACGCCTAACGGGGATCCGCTGCTGGCGCTGGACCGCGTTGGTCAGGGGCGGACGGCGCTGCTGCTGTCGGATCAGATCTGGCTGTGGTCGCGCGGGCACCAGGGTGGCGGACCCCAGGCGGAGTTGCTGCGCCGGATTGCCCACTGGCTAATGCAGGAGCCGGAGCTTGAGGAGAACGCGCTGATCGCGCGGGTGAGCGATGGGCGGCTGCGGATCGAAAGCCGCTCCACCGATCCTGGACCGCCGATGGACGTGGTTGTTACAGATCCCGACGGGGCGAAAGAGACGGTCAAGCTGCACGAGGATTCGCCGGGGCGGGCGACGGCGGTGCGAGCGGCGCCGGTTCCGGGCGTGTGGCAGGTGACGCAGGGGACACAGTCGGCCTACGCCGCGGCGGGGGCTGCGGACCCGCCAGAGCTGGCCGATCTACGCGCAACCGCTGGTGTGGCGGGGCCGGCAGCGAGGGCATCGGGTGGCGGCGTGCACTGGCTGGAAGGCTCACCGGTCCCGGAGCTGCGGCGGACCGAGGACAACCGGTCAGCCTCCGGCAGCGCCTGGATCGGGCTGCAGCGGCGGCATGATCATGTGGTGACCGGCGTGGCGGCGCTGGGCCTGCTGCCGGGATGGCTGTCGCTGCCGGTGATGCTGGGGCTGCTGGTGCTGGCCTGGCGCCGGGAGGGTCGGTAATGTCGGGAGGGTCGGTAATGTAATGGATCCGTCACTTGGAGCTTGGCTGCGGGAGCTTGGCTGCCTACGACCGGGGCTGCACCATTTTGCTGAATGATCGTCGCCTGACGGCCTGCCGTGAAGATGGCGGCCGAATTCCGACGAAGAACTTATGCAGCGCGGCACTCTGGACCCTGCTTGGTCGGCTCCTCGACATCAGCCATCATTCGACATCGTCCCGATCCCAGCCGCCCGCATCGCGCGATCCCCCGACTGGAAGCCAGAATCATGCTGACCGACGCACAGCGGCGTTTCCTCGACCTCATCCGTGTAGCTCATCTGGCGACAGCCGGCCGCGATGGCGCGCCCCATCTGGTCCCGGTCTGCTTCTGCGTGGATCAAGACGCGCTTTACATCACGGTGGACGAGAAGCCGAAGCGCGCCGACATCCCGCTCAAGCGCATCCGCAACATCCAAGAAAATCCGACTGTGGCGGTCACTGTCGATCGCTGGGACGAAGACTGGACCCGCCTCGCCTGGGTCTTGCTGCGCGGCCCGGCGGACATTCTGGCCGCGGGCGATGAGCACGACCGCGCCCAGGAGCTGCTCCGGCAGCGTTACGCGCAATACCGGGGAATGAACCTGGCTCCGCTGCCCGTCATCGCGCTGCGGATCAGACGCGTCCTGTCCTGGGGCGCGCTGGACTGACACCGAAGCCCTACCGCCCCAGATAGTCCGTGCGCCCGCCGTCTACTGCCAGCACCTGCCCCGTCACCCACCCCGACTCAGGCGAGGCAAAAAAAGCCACCGCATTCGCAATGTCGTCCGGCTCCCCAACCCGGCCTAACATGGCCAGCGCGCCAATCTTCTGCGCCCGCTGCTTCCAGGCCTCTTCATCCCGTCCGTGCGTCATCTCGGTCTGAACGTATCCAGGGGCCACCGCATTCACAGTAATGCCGGACGGGCCGAGTTCCAGCGCAAACCGTAGCGTCAAGATCTGTGCTTCCGCCTTGCTCGCGGCATAAAATGCGTTACCCGGCAGCGATGTCCCGAGCGCAGCGATGGAGGTGACATTCACGATGCGGCCGTATTTTTGCCGGCGCATGTCGTTCATTACCGCGCGGGTCGTGTGGATCACGCCATCGCCGTTAACCTGGCGCATGCGCTCTAATCTTTCGGAATCGTAGCTTTCAAGGGTCGCCTGGTACGAAACGCCGGCATTGTTTACCAGAATGGTCACTGGTCCGAACGCAGCGCTGACACGATCAACCATCCCTTCTACCGCGGCGTCATCCGCCACGTCAGCCTGCACTGCGATCGCCCGTCCGCCGTTTGCGATGATGTCCGCGACGAGTGACTCGGCGGCGTCAGCGCGCGACAGGTAGTTGACGCAAACCGATGCCCCCTCCCGCGCCAACCGCCGAGCGATCGCTCGGCCGATACCACGGCCGCCCCCCGTCACAAGCGCCACCTGATCGCGCCATGTCGCCATGCGAGCCTCCAAAAAATTACCAAACTGTTCGCGTGCCGACAGATTACCGCAACACAACACCGGGGGTGGTCACAAGACTCGGACGAGTGCGCGAAAATTGAGATTTGACCGCGGTCACATGCTGCGACCATCGTGCACCAGCCAGTGACGCGAACGCAACGGCTCGTCACGGTGAGGACACTCCAAGTCATGCCTTTCGGCACCTCAATTGCGGACCATGTGCCGCACCGGGCGATGATCACTGTGTCCGCCATCGGCGCGACGCTACTGCAATCATTGGACCAAACGATCGCAAATGTGGCGTTGCCTTACATGCAAGGAAGCTTCTCCGCGAGCTTCGACGAGATCACCTGGGTCCTGACATCGTATATCACAGCTGCGGCGATTATGACTGCTCCGGTCGGCTGGCTCGCCACGAAGTTCGGCCGCAGGCGACTTTTCATTGCTTGCATTATTGGCTTCACGATTGCGTCGATGCTGTGCGGCGCCGCGCAGTCCCTGGTGCAGATCGTCGCGTTCCGGCTGTTGCAGGGCATGTTCAGCGCCGCCCTGGTGCCACTCTCGCAGGCGACACTGCTGGATATCTACCCGCCGGAGCGCCGCGGCTTCGCGATGGCGATCTGGGGCATGGGTGTGATGATCGGTCCGATCATGGGCCCGACGCTGGGCGGCTATCTCACCGAACATTATGACTGGCGGTGGGTGTTCTACATCAACCTGCCGTTCGGGCTGCTCGCCGCCGCCGGTCTGGCGGCCTTCCTGCCGAACAGCCGCGAAACCAGCTTCGCGCGCTTCGACTGGATCGGGTTCGTGGTGCTGTCCACCGGTATCGGCGCGCTACAGCTCATGCTTGATCGCGGCCAGGACCTGGACTGGTTCTCGGCGCGGGAGATTATTGTCGAGGCCATCCTGGCGGGTCTCGGGTTCTACCTGTTCAGTGTGCATCTGTTCTCCGCACCCCGGCCTCTATTGCGGCCAACGCTGTTTCGCGACCTGAACTTCCTGTCCGGTCTGATCATGATGTTCGCGGTCGGCACCGTGATGGTTTCCAGCCTCGCGCTGATGACACCCTGGCTGCAGACGCTCAGCGACTACCCGGTGCAGACCGCGGGACTTGTCATGGCACCACGCGGCCTGGGCAATCTCGCCGCCATCATGGCCAGCGGCCGGCTGGTCAGCCGGACCGATCCGCGCTGGCACGTTGCCGTGGGCCTGATCCTGCTCTGCGTCTCGTTCTACATGATGACGGGATGGACGCCCGACGTGTCGCAGCACGCCATCATCGTAACGATCGTGATCCAGGGCGCCGGCCTCGGCTTCGTGTTCATGCCGCTGCAGGTGCTGGCCTTCGCCACGCTGGAGCCCTCACTGCGCACCGAGGGCGCCGCGCTGTTCGCCCTGCTGCGCAACATCGGCGCGGCGATCGGCGTGTCGATCACCTCCACCGTCCTGGCGCGCAACACCCAGGCGCTGCACGAGGTGATCGGCGCAAGCGTCACCCCCTTCAACCGCGCCCTGGCAACAGTCGGCGCGTATAACCCGGCCACCCGCCACGGTGCCGCTCTACTGGATCAAATGGTCGGTCGACAGGCGGAGATCATCGCTTACATGGACGACTACGTGCTACTGATTTGCACCACGTTTCCCGCGCTTTTGCTGCTTCTGCTGATGCGCCGGCCATCGCGGGGCGCCACGATCAAGGCGGAGCCGGTGGAATGACCGATTGCTTCCGGTCCGCAGGGTGAACGTGAGGCCATGAATCGCGAAATGCCGTGGCCACCGCTGTCTGGACCGATCGGGATCATTCAGCCGCTGCCCGGCATTGGCGATATGGTCTGGCACCTGCCGCATATTCGCGCGATTGCCGCGTACGCCGGCCAGGCCGTGACGCTGCTGACCAAGCCGCGATCGCTGGCCGACCAGCTTCTGGGGAACGAGCCCGCCGTCTCCGGGATCGTCTGGCTGGACCTCAATCCGTCTGGGCGGCGGGGTGTCCATGACGGGATCGGCGGCTTCCGCCGGCTGGTCAGCAGGCTGCGCGCGCACGACTTTGCCACCGTCATCCTGCTGCATCACAGCGACCGTCTCGCCGCCGCCGCCTGGATCGCCGGCATTCCTGACCGGCGTGGTTACGGCTGGGGGCGACAGCGCTGGCTCCTCAACACCGGCCCCTACCTGCCGCGCGCGATGAAAAATTGGCACCAACATACACGTGCAACACGATATCTGACGGCCGCTGGTATCCCGCTGGCGTCGGCCGAACCCACCATCACGGTCCCCGCCGTGACCCGCGCCGAGGCGATGGTCCGCCTCGGCCACCCCGGCGGTCCCTACGTCGCCATCGGCATCGGCAGCAGTGAGGCCCTGCGTCAGTGGGGCACCGAGCGGTTCAGCCAACTCGCGGCATCGCTGCTGCGGGCCGGTTGGCCGGCGCTCGTGCTGGTCGGCGGCGCCGAGGACCTGCCGTCCGCCACCACGATCACCAATAGCTTGGGAACGCGCGGCGATCAGGTGCACCTGGCGCTGGGGTGGAATCTGGCCGACGTCATGGGCGTGCTGTCTCAGGCAGCGTTTTATGTCGGCAACAACACCGGCGTCATGAACATCGCCGCAGCGACGGGGGTTCGGACCTATGCCTTGTTCGGAACCACCCAGCCGTTTGGCCATGCGAGCCAGATCGTTCCGGTTACGGTAGCGGCGACTGGCGTACACGACGGAATGGTGCGACTTATGGTGGACACGGTGCAGGACGCGATCAGGGCCGATCGCGGCAGCCTTGCACCCTAGCCGGATCAGCGGGCTGCTGGTCGGCGGCACGGTGGCCGACGCGGGCGTCTGGGCCGCCGTATTACCACGCTGCTGCAGCAGTTCGACGCCGGTTTGACCAAACCGCAGCGACGCTTGCCAATGCGTGCCATACGGCAACGGCTCGACGCAAGCTGCAGGGCCGGGTTTACTTTGGCCTGCGGGAAGACCTGCTCAACCCGCTGCGTGACCTGCGCTGACCTTGGATCCGGCCGCCCCCTCCGCGGCCTGGACCCCATCGCACGTGGGCTGCGAATCCTGGAGATGAACGCCCGCGCCGCCGGCAACGCTGCGACCTGCGATTTGCTGCACGACGTCACCGAAACGATCAGGAGTGCCCGCGTGCGTGATCGGCTGACGCGCGTGGATCAAATTCTCCTGGTGGAGATCCTCCGTGGACCGGAGGCGGCGCTGGCGATGCTGGACATGCCGCCATGATCAGCCGACCGGCGTGAACCGGACCGTGCCGGCGAGGGTCGCGTCAGGCTGCAGGACATGCATCGCCTGGTCATTTGGCAGATCGGGCCGATTGATTGCATCCGGCACGTGGCTGACCGGTTCGACGCAAAAGAATCCGCCCAGGATGGCGTAAACACCTGTAGCTGACGAAACACTTTGCTCGCCTCGACCCGCAGGCTTGCCGGTCCAGCCTGAATCTCTGCAGTGCGGTCCCACCCGGTGAAGCAGTTGTCGAGCCGAGACGCTGCGACCGACCGCGGTGCGGCGTGACACGACACCAATCGCCGCGGGGCGGCCCGTGGCACAATGGCAGTGAATCCAAGCCGTTTTCCCAAGCTCCTGCCGCATCGAAGCGCAGCGCAGGATCGTTGGCCTTATAGGGAAGAAGGGATGCACGCCGATACCCGCCGGCGCCGGTGCGTCATGCCGGTTGGTCATCCCACCTGTGACGGTGAGAGCCGTGCCCGACAGGCGGTATTCGATCGCTGCGCTGAAGGCGAAGGGCCAGGGCGAATCGGGGCGATGCTCCATCCGCAGTGTCACCGATTGCCGACCGGCTGCCTCGACTGTCCAAGGACGCTGCCAGCCCAGGCCATGGATCGTGTGCGGATGATCGCCGAAGTTGTGCGGTAAGAGATATGCCCTGCCCCATCAGTGGAAACCGGGCCTGACCGAGGCGGTTGCCGCAAGGCAGTAGCGGGAAGCACCCCATGGCGTGCGGGTCGCCATGAATCGCCGCTTGTGGCAGCGCCCGCCGCAGCAACGGCGTGCGACCCAGCATCCAGCCCGTCAGGCCGGCGCCGCACTCGGGATCGACAACAATGGATGAGGCGCCCGAGGCCAGGGTCAGCATGTCATGTCAGGGTCAGCATGTATGGACTCCGGTTCGCGCCCAGCCTAACCCGTGCCCGCTGCTTGGCGTCAGGAGAATAGCGCGTGGAGCACGTTGATTGCGTCGTGGCTGGGGCTGGAGTGGTGGGCCTGGCCGTGGCGCGGGCCCTCGCGCTCGCGGGGCGCGAGGTCATTATTCTGGAAGCGGCCGAGGCGATCGGGACCGAAACGTCCTCGCGCAACAGCGAAGTCATTCACGCCGGTATCTACTACCCTGCCAACTCCTTGATGGCGCGATTTTGCGTCGCGGGGCGCCGAGCGCTGTACGCGTACTGCACCGAAAAGGGCGTGCCGCACATCAACTGCGGCAAGCTGATCGTCGCCACCAATCCCCAGGAGGACGCCATGCTCGGCGGCATCAAGCAGCGCGCCGAAACCAACGGTGTCGAGGGCATGCGCGTGCTGACGGCATCCGAGGCGACCGCGTTGGAGCCGAATCTCGCCTGCACCAGCGCCCTGCTGTCGCCCACGACCGGGATCATCGACAGCCACAGCTTTATGCTGGCCTTGCAGGGCGATGCCGAGAACGCCGGGGCGGTGCCCGTCTTCTTCAGCCCGGTGCTGGGTGGTCGCGCCGCCGACCGTGGGGTGGAGATCGACGTCGGCGGCGCCGACCCGATGAGGCTGCATTGCCGGCTGTTGGTCAATTCCGCTGGGCTACACGCGCCCCGGCTGGCGGGACAGATCGCTGGTATGCCCGCCGGTCGTGTGCCGACCGCGCATTACGCCAAAGGGAATTACTTCACGCTGTCTGGTCGGTCCCCATTCTCTCGTCTAATCTACCCGGTGCCAGCACCGGGTGGATTAGGCGTGCATCTAACCGTTGACCTGGGCGGGCAGGCCCGCTTCGGCCCTGACGTCGAGTGGATCGACACAATCGACTACACCGTCGATCCCTCCCGCTCGGACAGCTTTTACGCAGCGGTGCGCAAATACTGGCCAGCACTGAAGGACGGCGCGCTGCAGCCAGGCTACGCCGGCATTCGACCGAAGATCGTCCCTAAAGGCGCCTCCGGTCAGGATTTCGTTGTCCAGGGCCCGCAAACGCACGGCGTGCCGGGCTTGATCAATCTGTTTGGCATCGAAAGCCCGGGGCTCACGGCCGCGCTGGCTCTCGCGAACCATGTGCTGGAAGTATCGATAACAGAATAGTCAGGCGGCCTCGTCGAGAATGTCTGAGATCGTACGCTCGAGATGGCGCAGCGTGTTGCAGACGGTCACCAGATTGCAGAACGGAGCGTAGCGGTACATATCGGAATCGCCGGTGCCCCAGGCGGAGCGATATTCGGGGTTCAGCCAAATGACGCGTTTGGACCGCAGTGACAACCGGCCGATGATGTCGGTGCGCGGGTCGGTGCGGTTGCCCCGGGCATCGCCCAGGATGATGATCGTGGTCTTGTTGGTGACGTCGCGCATCCAGCCGTCCTCGAAGTCGGCGAAGCAGTTGCCGTAGTTCGAGGAGCCGAAGCCGATCAGCGACATGATTTTGGAAATCGCTTCCTCGACCGGCTGCTTTTCCAAGATTTCGGACACTTCGATCAGAGAGCCCGCGAAGGCGAAGGAGCGGATGTCGGACAGCGCCTCGTTGATCGCGTAGACGAACATCAGCAGGAACTGGGCCATGGCGGCGACCGAACCGGAGACGTCGCACAGCACCATCACGCGGGGTTTTTCGATGCGTCGCTGCTTCCAGACGGTGACGAAGGGGATGCCTCCCCAGCCCATGTTCCGCCGCAGGGTTCGCCTTGTGTCGAGCTGGCCGCGCAGCCGGCGGCGGCGGGTTTTCGCGTAACGGGTGGCGAGTTTTTTCGCCATCTGGCGGACCAGCACGCGCATTCGGTCGAGGTCGCGGCGTTCCAGGTTCGAAAAGCGGGTCGATTTCAGCAGTTCCTCGCGGAATTTTTCCGAATCGCCCTTGGCGAACAGGACAAGATTCCGTTCGACAAAGTCACGAACCGAATCACGTAGCTGGTCAATTTTACCTTCGAGGAACTGGGCGCGGCCCAGGCCTTCTGGGGTGGCGGCCTGGCGCATTGCCTCCATGTCGCGTTCCAAAGCCCGCAGGCCCATGCGGTCGAGGATGCGCCGGGCATAAAGATTTTTCTGTGTGAAGAAGCGGATGTTTTCGATGCCTGCTTCGCGCGCCGCCTGCTCCACGGCGGTTGCCAGGGCGGCGCGGTCGTCGGAGGCGAGCAAGGCGCCGAGGGACTGGCCGCCTTGGCCGCCGACACCGTCGCCGCCCTGGCCGTTGGTCGGGCTGGAAAACGGGTCCAGGTCCGAGGCGGGTGTTTCCTCGTCGTCGTTGGGCTTCTCGCCGGCAATCTGGTTATGTTTGAAATAGATTTCAAAAACCTCGTCGTAGGCGGCTTTTTCGTCGGGCGTTTTCGCCAGCAGCAGGCCGAGGGTGTCCTTGAGGACCGTTCGGTCGGCGAAGCCGACGAGATCCACGGCGCGGGCGGCGTCGATGCCCTCGGCGGCCGAGACGCGCAGGCCGGCGCCACGGGCAACCTGCAGGAAGCGGCGCAACGGTTCGCTGGCCGGTGCGGAGATCATGCGACGCCGGCGTCCTGCCTCGCCTTGTGGGTCATGCCGGCGAGCTGTTTGCTGGCGGCCTCGATATCCGCCTCGAACTTCAGCAGCACGTTCAGCGTGTCGCGCACCATCTCGACGTCCAGCACGGACGTGTGCAGCAGCAGCATGACCTTGGCCCAGTCGATCGTTTCGCTGACCGACGGAACTTTCTTGAGGTCCAGCGCGCGGAGTTGCTGGGCGAAGCTGACGAGTTGCTTCAGGAGGCGGCTGTCGATACCGGGGACGCGCGAGGCGATGATTTTCGCTTCCAGCCGGTCGTCAGGGAAGCCGATATGCAGGTGCAGGCAGCGCCTTTTGAGCGCGTCCCCCAGATCGCGCGTGCTGTTGGAGGTCAGCACAACGATGGGCGGGACGGTTGCGTGCACTGTCCCGATCTCGGGAATGCTCACCTGGTAGTCGGAGAGGATTTCCAGCAGGAAGGCCTCGAATTCCTGGTCGGATTTGTCGATCTCGTCGATCAGCAGGACGGAGCCGTCCTTGGCCTGCAGGGAGCGGAGCAGGGGCCGGGGCTCGAGAAATTCGTCGGAGAAGAAAATGTCACCGAAGGAATGCAGCTTGTCCAGCGCCGTCGTCAGATCGTCGTGGTCGCCGATCACGTAGTTGATCTTGTCCTTGAGGATCTGGGTGTAGAGGAGTTGCTTGCCATACTTCCATTCGTAAAGAGCCTTGGCCTCGTCCAGACCTTCATAGCACTGCATTCGGATCAGCGGCAGCTTCAGCCAGGAGGCGACGGATTTCGCCAGTTCGGTCTTGCCGACGCCGGCTGGGCCCTCGACCAAGATCGGCTTTTGCAGATGTTGCCCGATGTAGACGGCGGTCGAGATCTGGCGGTTGGCGATATATCCGGCCTGGCTCAGGCCCCGTTCGACGGCGTCGATTGATCGCAGGGCTTGGCCCCCCGGCGTCAGCGCATCATTCACATCCAGCTCCGGCTACTGTGCGGTAACCCGGATCGCATCGTGCGGGGGGAATGTCAAACGAGGGCGGGATGAATTGGGTTTGGCTCGTTTTGACGCGCACTTCGCGGAAGGACGGGTCATCTGGGTGTTCAGGCCGGTTTGCGAATGGCTGACAGAGCCACGTATATTCTATAGATATCAATCAGTTGGAAGCGGGACCGCAAGAAATTTCGTAGTGCGCTACTTGCCGATGCAGAAGCGCGAGAACACTGTGTCAAGAATATCTTCCACCCCGACATGCCCGGTTATGCGCCCTAATGCCCGCATTGCCAGGCGCAAGTCCTCGCCTCGTAGTTCCGGCAGATCGGCTTGTTCGGCGTCCGCCAGATGCTCCGCCGCGGCGCGCAGCGCCGCGCGATGGCGGGCGCGGGTCAACGGCGGAGGCCCGTTCGACTCTGTCATCTGGCGAGCGAGCGCCGCCAGGCGGGTGCGCAGTTCATCCATCCCCTGGCCGGTTTTCGCGCTGATCCAGACTGCACCGTCCGGGCCGGAACCGCCGAGGTCGGCCTTGTTGGCAATGAGCAGGTCGCCCCCTTTGTCGTCAGGTGGCGAGGATCCGGCCTCGACCACCTTCATCGTCAGGTCGGCTTCCGCGGCGCGGGCGCGGGCGCGGCGGACGCCTTCGGCCTCTATGCTGTCGTTGGTTTCGCGCAGGCCGGCGGTATCGACCAGCGTCACCGGAACACCGCCGAACACGACGCGGGTTTCCAGCGCGTCGCGAGTGGTGCCGGGGATTTCGGAGACGATGGCGACGTCGCGTTCGGCCAGGGCATTGATCAGGGTCGATTTTCCGACGTTCGGCGCGCCGGTGATGGCGAAGAATAGTCCGTCGCGCAGTTTTTCGCCGCGGCGGGCGTCGTCGAGATGGGTGCCGATCTCCTGGCGGACGGTGCGAAGCGTTGCGAGGAGTTGCTCCTCGACCTCGGGCGGCAGGTCTTCGTCCGGGAAGTCGATCAGCGCTTCCTGGTAGGCGAGGATGCCGCGCAGGCGGCCGGCCCAGTCCTGATACAGCGCGCCGAGCTCGCCTTCGAGCTGGCGCAGGGCCTGGCGCCGCTGCGCCTCGGTTTCGGCGGCCACCAGGTCGTGGATGGCTTCGGCTTCGACCAGATCCATCCGGCCGTTGAGGAACGCGCGCCGGGTGAACTCTCCCGGTTCGGCGGGGCGCAGGCGGGCTTCGGTCAGAGCGTCGGCAACGCCATCGATGACCGCGCGGCCGCCATGCAGGTGCAGTTCGGCGCTGTCTTCGCCGGTGTAGGTGTTGGGACCTGGGAACCACAGGACCAGCGCATGGTCCAGCAAGACGCCCGCTGGGTCGCGCAGGCGGCGGAGAGACGCGTGGCGGGGCGCAGGCAGGGTGCCGCCACACAGTGAGGCGACGGCGGGACCGGAGTCGGGACCGCTGACGCGAAGCACCGCGATGGCTGCGCGTGAGGAGCCGGAGGCGAGGGCAAAGATGGTGTCGAACATCGGGCGGCGCGTCATCCACCGGTCAGCGGATGAAACCAGTGGTGCGTGTGCCGCGGTCAGTCGCCACGGAAGACTGCCTCGATGTTATTGCCGTCCGGGTCGAGCACAAAAGCCGCATAATAATGCGGCTTGCGCAACCCGGGCGCCCCGTTTTCGGTTCCGCCCGCCCGCAGCGAGGCAGCATGGAACGCGTCGACCTCCACCCTGCTGTTGGCCGCAAACGCGGTATGCTGCTTGACCGAGTGGGGGTGGTATCGATCGATCCAAAAGACCGGATAGTCGAAACCATAGCCGATACCATCGGTCCCCACGTTGTCGGGTATCTGTCGCACGCGGCGCATACCGAGCGCCGCCAGGGCCGCGTCGTAGAAGGCGGCGGAACGGCCTACGTCCGCCACGCCGATGCCGGTGTGGTCAATCATTCTGGTCCTTCCCCTCCATTCGGCAATGCGTAATCCACCTGGGACCGCTTGTGTAGAACCGGAATGCCGCATTAGGCGTTACTACCGTCAACCGATGCCACGATGGGTTTCTGCGAGGGCGATGCTCGTGTTGCACCCCTGTCCGTCTCTCCTTCGTGGCTGCGGCGCTGTGGCCGCGACTGTCACAGGCCCGGCGCGGCATCATTGACCTTCGAAAAGGTAGCGTCCGGACACGGCGAGGGCGTCGGCGCGGCAGGATCAGGTTTTAACCGCGACTGCTTTCAACCCGTCCGATACTGTCAGGGTGCCTCCAGTCGCGGCGCGGATTTCGACCACTGTCATGCCGGGGGCGATTTCCAGCAGGCGGAACCCGGTGGCGACGGGCTGGAACAAGCCGTAGTTCGTAGCCACCAGAGTAACGACTCCGCGAGCGGTCACCGGCAGGTCGCAGGTGGTCACCAGCCGGGGGCCGCCGTCGCGGGTCACGTGCTCCATGATGATGAACACGCGCCGGGCGCGGGCGGCCAGATCCATCGCCCCGCCGATCCCGCCGCCCTTCTGGCCCCTCAGCTTCCAGTTGGCGAAATCCCCGGTCATCGAGACCTGGTAAGCGCCCATGACAGTGGCATCGATATGGCCGCCGCGGATCACGCCAAAGCTGTCCGCATGGTGCACCACGGCGGCGCCGGGCTTCAGTGTCACATTCTGCCCGCCCGCATTGACCAAATTGAGGTCCTCGTGGCCCTCGGCGGCGACCGGGCCATAGCCGATCACGCCGTTCTCAGAATGATAGGTGATGTCGCGGTCGCCGATATCGGTGTTGGAGCACAGCGTCGGAATCCCGACACCGAGGTTGACGATCCAGCCGTCCTGAAACTCGCGCGCCACGCGGTCGGCCATCTGCTGGCGGGTCAGGCCTCTGGTCGCGCTCATCGCTGCCGCTCCTGTCGTTTCGTTGGCCAGATACCCTCGGGTTCGGGCGGCACCTCCACCAAGCGATGCACGTAAATACCGGCTGTATGGACATCGTCGGGGTCGATGCCGCCGATCGGGACGACCGGTTCGTCGATCTCAGCTATCGTGAGGCGGGCGGCGGTCGCCATCACCGGACCGAAATTGCGCTGTGAGCGATGGTAACGCAGGTTGCCGCTGGCGTCGGCGGTACGGGCGCGGATGAAGGCGTAGTCGAGCTTCAGCGCGAATTCCAGCAGGTATTCGCGGCCGTCGAAAATACGGGTCTCGCGCCCATGGGCGAGTTCGGTGCCGACGGCGGTTGGCGTGTAGAAGGCCGGGATGCCCGCGCCGGCGGCGCGAAGCCGCTCCGCGAGGGTGCCTTGGGGCACGAGTTCGGCCTCGACTTCGCCGGATTCGTAGTATTTGGTGAAGGGCAGCACATCCGTCGGGCGTGTCGCGGCGGTGAACGCGCAGATGACCTTCGCGACCTGTCCGTTCTCCACCAGCATTCCGATGTCGGGCATCCGCGGCTGTTGCGCGCCGCCGGTCGTGTTGGCGACCAGGGTCAGGCGCTTGGCGCCTTGCTCCATCAACGCCCTGATCAGGTTGAAGGGTGTGCCCGGCATGGCGAAACCGCTGAACGCAATGGTACTGCCGTCGGGTATGTCGCCTACGGCGTCT
Organism: Rhodopila sp.; assembly: GCA_036500715.1. GTDB lineage: Bacteria > Pseudomonadota > Alphaproteobacteria > Acetobacterales > Acetobacteraceae > Rhodopila. Next base: position 6,578 of record DASYBP010000689.1, on the reverse strand, counting down.
TGGAAACTGCCGAGCAGCTTGGTCTTCTGGGTCATCGCCCCTCGCCTTCCGTGCTCGAACGATGAACGAGCACCGGGTGGGCGGTGTCAAGCGAGCGGGAAGAGTTTAGGCTCGATGCCGGGGCGTGTATTCGCGAGAGTGGCGGAAAACCTTTCCGAGGGTATGGCACCTCGGAAGGGGCGCCCGCTGCATCACATCGGCTAGTCAACGGAATGCACCGCATGTCCTATCTTTCCCGCCGATAGTGCTGCCGAAAGAAATCAGGAGTTGTAAATGAGGAATTCGATTATGGCGTCGGCGGTAGCCGCCGGGCTTCTGGCTGCCGCCCGAGGCTTCGCCCAGAGCACACCGGATTCCACCTAGCAGCCGACCCAAACTCCGCTGCGACCAAGCAGGCAACTCAGAGCGTCAGCCATGCGGATCCGGGCTCCCCCCACGGCGCCTTGCTAGGACAATTTCCCGAGATCGGTGTTGGCGCCGCAGATCACCACGCCGACTCGGGCGCCTTGTGGCGGCGTGAACCTGCCTGACAGCAGGGCGGCCACCGCGGTGGCGCCACCGGGTTCGGTAACCAGGCGAAAACGGTCCCACAGCAAACGTTGTGCTGTTCGAATCGCATCGTCCGAAACCAGTACCGCCTGGCTGACAAAGCGCGCAGCGATCGGATACATCAGGGCGCCAACTTGACGGGCGCCCAAGCTGTCAGCGGCAATCCCGCCGACCTGCACATCGACAGGTTCCCCTGCGCGCAGCGCCTGGTGCAGTGTGGGACACCCTTCGGGCTCGACGCTAACGATGTGCGCGCTGCCGGAGTACCAGGCCGCGATTCCACCGATCAACCCGCCGCCGCCGGTCGCCACCAGGATGTGGGTGAGGTCGGGTGCGTCCTGCTCGAGCTCCCGTCCTACAGTGCCCTGGCCGGCGAGCACATCAACGTGGTCGTAGGCGTGCACCTCCAGCGCGCCGGTCTCACGCTGACGCTCCCGCGAGGCGAGCAGTGCCTGGGCGTAGGCGTCTCCGACCTGGACCACCTGAGCGCCGTAGCTGGCGATACGCGCGACTTTGGCGGCCGGGGCGCGGGCCGGAACGAAGATTTCCGCTGGCATGTTCAGGCGGCTCGCGGCATAGGCGACTGCGGCGCCGTGGTTGCCGCCGGACGCAGCGATGACCCCGGAAGCCGGCGGCGACGCCGTCAGCAGGCGGTTGAAGGCGCCGCGGGGCTTGAAGCTGCCAGCGTGCTGCAACAGTTCCAGCTTCATCGCGGCCCGCGAGTCGGTGCCGAGTTCAGCGTGCAATACCGGCGTATGGCGCACATACCGCGCTATGCGTGCGGCGGCCGCGGCCACGGCTTTGCGATCAATCATGATTGTCAAACGCTGGCATGTGGCGGATTTTCCGACAAGTCGCTTCCTTTTCGCCGGCAATGCGCTCAAACTGTGGCCTCATGCACAGCCAGAGGCGCATGCACGGAAGCTGCGTGTCGAGAGATGGAGACGCTATTCTGGTGGTTGGGCCACCCGGGTCCGGCAAATCCGATCTCGTGCTGCGGCTGCTGTCGCGCGGGTTTGAATTGGTGGCGGATGATCAGGTGACAATTGCGGATGGCGTCGTTTCGGGGCCAGCCGCGCTCGCGGGGTTGCTGGAAGTCCGTGGCCTCGGCATCGTGCGCCTGCCGCACCGAACCCAGGCTCGGCTGGCTCTGGTCGTGGACCTTGAGGGGCGCGCCGATCGTTTGCCGGTGCCGGCACAACATCCAGAGTTGGGGGTGCCGATGGTTCGTATCGATGCCGCGGCCGCGTCCGCGCCGGAACGCATTGCCCTGGCGCTGGATTGCGCGACCGGGCGGGTCAATCAGCTCGCGGGGGCGTTCGCCGGATGAGCAACCTTAGGGTCGTGATCGTCACCGGCTTGTCCGGCGGGGGCAAGGCGTCGATCCTGCGTGCGCTGGAAGACGTCGGCTTCGAAGCGGTCGACAACCCGCCGGTGACGATGCTGGAGGAGATGATCGCCAGCGGCAAGGGAGGCCCGGGGAACCGCAAGCTCGCGGTGGGAATTGACGCCCGAACCCGCGGTTTTGACGCCACGGCCCTGCTGGCGGCTGTCGCCCGGCTGCGGAGTCAGCCGGAATTTTGGCTGCAGCTGGTCTATGCATGGGCCGATGAAAGCACGCTGCTACGGCGTTACACCGAGACCCGCCGGCGCCACCCGTTATCACCGCAGGGCGTTGTCGCCGAAGGGATCGCCGCGGAAATTGCGCTGACCGAACCGCTGCGGGAAGCAGCCGATCTGGTGGTAGACACGTCGGACCTGCCGATCGGGCACCTGCGCCGGCTGATCGAGCGTCATTTTGGTGCTGATTCGGGTCTGGCACGGCTGGCAGTGTCGCTCGTTTCGTTTGCCTACCCCAAGGGCCTGCCGCGGGAAGCAGATCTGGTATTCGATGCACGCTTCCTCCGTAACCCCCATTACGATCCCATATTGCAGCCCAGGACGGGGTTGGACCCGGCGGTTGGGGCCTTCGTCGAAGCCGATCCGGACTTCGCTATATTTTTTTCACGGATCGCGGAATTGATTGAACTTGTCCTGCCCAGGTTTGTGCAGGAGGGCAAAAAATACGCTACTATCACGATTGGATGCACGGGAGGCCGGCACAGGTCCGTCCATCTGATTGAAAAATTAGCAAATCATCTCACGTCGCGGGCCGCGGATCGGCAAGCGAACGGTTACGGCTCGGTATCGTGGCGGGTGTTCGTCACGCATCGGGAGTTGGTGAGAGAGGGTGAGGCGGACACTTTTCTGATGGACCGCCCGGTTGCGCGCCGGGATGAAACGGACATAGTCAAGGCTGCGCAGGCTTTGTCGGTTCAGGCATAGGAGGCCTGATACAATACGATGGTAACATCGAACGGTTATCCACCCGCCCGACTACCCACGCTTCGGGACATCCCCATGCTTCGGGACATCTTGGTCCGGTCATGATCGGTATGGTCCTGGTGACGCACGGGCGGCTCGCGATTGAGCTGCGCTCCGCCATGGAGCACGTGGTCGGGTCACAACGGAACGTCGATACGGTCTGCATCGGACCCGACGATGACATGGAAAAGCGGCGCGCCGAAATTGAAGCTTGTATCGGCCGCTGCGATACCGGCGATGGCGTTGTGCTGCTGACGGATATGTTTGGCGGCACGCCCTGCAACCTCGCAATCTCCATGATGGAGAAAAAGGGTGTGGAGGTGATCGCCGGCGTAAACCTGCCGATGCTGGTCAAGCTCGCCAAGGTCCGGTCGAAGCAACCGCTGGCTGACGCGGTCAACTGTGCCGAGGACGCAGGGCGGAAATATATCGCCGCGGCGTCGCATGTACTGCACGGCTGTAAAGTGAACGGATCCAATGGGTCGTGTGGATGACGGACTCGCCGTCGTCCGGTGAGCCAGTTCTCTCGCGTATCGTTACGATCTGCAACAAGCGGGGGCTGCACGCGCGCGCAGCCGCTCGGTTTGTTGCCTTAGCGGAGCAGTTTGGCGCATCCGTCGACGTGCTGAAGGACGGCCAGGTGATTTCCGCCCGGTCGATCATGGGCCTGATGATGCTGGGCGCGGCGCGTGGTGCCGATATCGAGTTGCGTGCCGAAGGCTGGGATGCCAAGGAAGCGTTAGACGCCCTGGCAGCCCTGGTCGAGGCCGGCTTCGATGAACAGGATTGAGCCACCACCGCCACAGCACGAGCGACTGGCCCGTCCCGCCCTCGCTGTCCCGCAAGCACGTACTGAGCGCCTGTTCCATGGCATAGCGGTGTCGGCGGGGGTGGCGATCGGCCCGGTGTTCGGCACCACCGAACCGGAAGCCGTGATCACGCGGCAAAAGATCCAGGCGGCCGATATCGCCGCCGAGGGTGCACGCCTTGAAGCCGCCATTGCCCAGTCGCTGAGGCAACTGACCAAACTGCGGGCCAAGCTGGCGGCGCTGCCAGAGGAAAGCCAGTCCGAGATCGCGCCGCTGATCGACGCCTATATACGCATGCTGGGGCCGTCGCGGCTCATACGCGGCGTTCGGGCGCGCATCGCGGAGAGCCTGCTATCGGCCGAGGCCGCGGTGATGACCGAGGCGGCGGCGATCGCCGACGCGATCATGGCGCACCCAGAGCCCGACATCTCGGCGGAAGATCTGGCTGGGCTACAGCGGCGAGCGGACGAGATCGGCGAAATCGCGCGGCGGCTGGTGCGCAACCTGACCCGCTCCCCGTTTCGCAGCTTCGCCGGTCTGCCGGAGGGGGCAATCCTGGTGGCCGAGGCGCTGCGGCCGGCGGACGCGGCATTGCTCGATCCGGCGCGGCTGGCCGGCGTGGTGACCGAGGAGGGCGGTGCGGATGGCCACACCGCGGTGATGCTGCGGGCGCTGGGCGTGCCGGCGGTGCTGGGCGCGGCGGGGCTGGCGCACGCGATGCAGCCGGGCGATGTGGCGGTGGTGGACGGCCAGGCTGGGACGGTGACACTGAACCCGTCAGTGGCGACGCTGGCGGCGGCGCGCAAGGCGGTGACCGCCTTTGCGCGGGAGCGGCAGCGTTACGCAAAGCTGCGGCGGTTGCCGGCGGTCACGCAGGATGGCGTGGCGGTGGAACTGCAAGCCAATCTGGAGCTGCCGGTCGAGTTGCCGCTGATTGTGCAGTCGGGCGCGGTCGGTATTGGCCTGCTGCGAACCGAGTTTTTGTTCATGAATCGGGAGACCATTCCCGACGAGGCGACACAAACGGAGAGCTACCGTACCATTATCGATGCGATGCACGGCGATGCGGTGACCATTCGCGTGTTGGACTGGGGCGGTGAAAAGGAGATCGAGGCGCTGGCTCTGGCGGGCATCGTGCCAGAAGTCGCCGACACCAATCCGGCCCTCGGACTGCGCGGGATTCGCTTGCTGCTGCGGCAGCCGGAGCTGCTGGAGACGCAGTTGTCGGCGATCCTGCGGGCATCGATGGCCGGCCCGGTACGGGTGTTGCTGCCAATGGTGACAACGGTGGGCGAAGTGCGCGCGGCACGGGAGGTCTATGAGCGGGTGGCTCGGCGGCTGCGGCGACGGGGCGAGCGGATCCCCGAGAAGCTGCCGCCGCTGGGGATCATGATCGAGACGCCCGGCGCCGCGCTGTCCGCCGATGCGTTGGCGCTGGAGGCGGATTTCTTCTCGATCGGAACCAACGACCTGACGGCGTACACCTTGGCGGTGGATCGCGCCGAAAGCGACGTCGCGAGCCTCTATGATCCAATTCACCCAGCCGTGCTGCGGCTGGTGCAGTTTGCCACCGAGGCCGCGCTGCGGATGCGGATGTCGGTGTCGATCTGCGGCGAGCTGGCGGCAGCGCCAAAGCTTACGCCCTTGCTGCTGGGTTTGGGGGTGCGGTCGCTGAGCATGAATGCGTCTGCCGTGCCAAAGGTGAAGCAGGTGATCCGGTCGGTCGCGGTCGACACCTGCGTGCGGTTCGCGCGCCGGGTGATGGAGCAGAGTGACCCAGAGCGCATCCGGGCGATGGTCGTCGGATTTGGGCGCGGCGAGTCTTAGGTCGCTCGACACGGCGTGGGACTTCCGAGGCCATCGCCGTCGCGGCCGCGGGCGGACCATCAGATCCTCGATTTGACCTCACGAAGGGATGATTCCCATCGTCGAACGGACGGGTAAGGCAGGATTCATCTTTCTCACCACAGGCCGATGACGGCAGGCTGCAACTGCTGGTAAGTCGCCGCGGCCAGGCCACTGATACCGGAGCGGCCGGTGTGGTAGACCTGGCTGCTTCGTTCAGGTGAGGTGAATGAATCCGTTTTCGGTGGTCGACCCGTTGTACGTGCTGTCGGGATTCTTCGTTGGCCTGCTGATCGGCCAAACGGGCGTTGGCGGCGGGTCCTTGATGACGCCAATCCTGGTGCTGCTATTCGGCGTCCATCCGGCGACCGCTGTTGGGGTCGATCTGCTGTATGCCTCGGCGACGAAGACAGTCGGAACGCTGGTACATGGACTGAACCACACGGTGGGGTGGCCGATCGTGCGTCGGCTGGCCTCGGGCAGCGTCCCGGCGACCCTGGTCACCCTGGTGGCGATCTCTTACCTCAACATCGCCGGGCCGATGAGCGCACGAATCATCTCGCTGCTGCTGGGGCTGATGTTGCTGCTGACGGCGGTGTCGCTGGTTTTCCGCCATCAGTTCCTGAGATTGATGGGGCCTGTGCTGGACCGAGTGACGCCCCGTCAGGCGGCCAGGCTCACGGTGGTGACGGGGGCCATGCTGGGTGTGATGGTCACCTTGTCATCGGTCGGCGCGGGAGCCTTAGGGGTGACGGCACTGCTGCTGCTGTATCCGCGAGTGCCGATGAAGGTCATTGTCGGCTCCGATATCGCGCATGCGGTGCCGCTGACTTTGGTCGCCGGGGTCGGGCATTGGTGGCTTGGGTCGATGGACTGGCCGCTGCTGAGTTCGCTGTTGAGCGGTTCGATTCCGGGCATTATCCTGGGCAGTTATTTGTCGGCACGCATCCCCGATGCCGTGCTGCGTCCTGTGCTTGCGACCGTGCTGTGCATCGTGGGCGGGCGGCTAGT